>CAKXBD010000170.1 GCA_934871445.1 uncultured bacterium
ACGATTATGATTGCGCCGCAGTTCTCTATTTATGATGCCATAGGCTGGGTAGATACTCCGTTGCCTCTGATGATTCCCGGCATGTTCGGCGCGGCGGCATGCGTGTTCTTCATGCGGCAATTTTTCATGGGGATTCCCGACAGCATTATAGAAGCTGCCAAGCTGGACGGCGTGGGATTCGTCGGCATATTCTTCAAAATTATGGTGCCTTTATCGGTGCCGGCGCTCCTCGCGCAGGGACTTTTGGGATTTATCGGCGGTTATAACGATTATTTCGGACCGTTGATTTATCTGCAATCTTCCGATTTATATAATTTACAGATAGCGCTGAAAGTCTTTGCCAGCGCTTACGGGGACGAGCCGAATGTCGTCATGGCGGGCACCATGGCCGCATTGATTCCTACGTTAATCATTTATTTCATCGCACAAGATTACTTTATCGAAGGTATCGCTGCCAGCGGTATCAAGCAATAAACTCAAAACGACTCAATCGATAAATAAAGTTAATTTAAGTTAAATAGTCTCAATCAAATCTAAGCAAGCTCACTACTCTATTAAGGAGGATTTTATGAGAAAATCTTTGAAACTTCTGTCCTTGTTTCTCGCGCTCAGCATGACGGGAAGTATTCTTTCCGCCTGCGGAGATAATAAGGGAAATGATTCGGGCGACGAGGCAGGTACGGCGGAAACGTTCGATTACGCAACGGAAATGCTCAGCGAAATGGATAACGTCAGCACCGGGTATAACAGCAGCCTCTTTTATGTAAATACTTTGGAATTTCAGATTGCCGACCCCTCCGTTATCTATGTTACGGAAGGAGACGAGGCAGGATATTTCTATGCCTATGGCACCAGCGACGAAATCGGCTGCCACGGTATTCAGGCTTGGCGCTCGAAAGACCTTTCGCATTGGGAATGTACGGGGATTGCTTTCCAGCCCGATTATTCGGTCGCTTGGGCTGTGAATAACTATTGGGCCCCCGAAGTCATTTACGATTCGGCGGAAAAGCTCTATTATATGTTCTATAATGCTTACAATATGAACGATGATAACCGCTTGTGCCTGTCGGTGGCTTACTCTACTTCTCCCGCGGGTCCGTTCATTTCTCCTGACGGGCGCAAAGATGCGGACGGCAATATGCTCTCCGCTAGCAAGCCCGTGTATGACGTCACGAAAAATAATCCCGTCGTTGCAGAGCTGGACAAGGAAAATCCAGGATTTGCGAAAACGCACGCGCTCGATGCAAGTCCCTTCATCGACCCCGCGACCGGAGACAGGTATTTATATTTCAGCTACTATGACGATTACGGCGAAGGTTCCTTCATTTACGGCATGAAAATGAAGAATTGGTTTACGCCCGATTATACGACGATGACTATGCTCACCTATCCCGGATATAACAATGTGAAGGCCGGCATTGACCGCGATATTACCCAGCAGGCCAGCGAGGGCAACGTCAACGAGGGGCCGTTCATGGTATACCACGACGGAAAATATTATATGACGTTCAGCGTTTTCGGGTATCAGGTTCCGAACTATCATGTCAAACAGGCGATCGCGGATTCTCCGCTCGGCGTATATGAAAAGATTTCTCCCGACGACGGCGGCAAGGTCATTTCTACAGATACCGTAAATTGGAGCCATATCGTCAGTGCGGGACATCACAGCTTTATTCAATGCGGCGATGAAACTTTTATTGCTTACCATACTTTCAAGGACCGCAACAGCATCGCGGGAGGCCGCGCTTTGGCGGTGGATAAGGTGGTATGGATGAAAAATAATGCCGGACAGGACGTCATGTATACCAACGGGCCGACGTATTCCGTTCAGCCGCTGCCCGAATCCCTTTCGGGGTATAAAAATATCGCGCCGAGTGCAAAGGTGACGGCGGATAAAACCTCCTCCGACAGCGATGTGGCATTGCTTACGGACGAAATCATCAAGTATCAGGACCTCGACCTAGCGGAAGAATATATCGCCGACGCGGGGGTATCTACCATAAAATTAGAATGGGATAACTTCCGTACCGTCCGCGGATTGATGGTATATAATTCTTACGATTATGAAAACACGTTCGTCGCAATCGATAAAGTGGAATTTGAATATCTGAAAGCGGACGGTTCCACGGGAAAAGCCGTCATTGAAAATCTCGAATATGATTGGGATTGGAATTTCGAGAGCGACAATTTATTCATGCGCCCCGGCGGAGCCGCTATTGCCGAATTTTACGAAATGCCCGTGAAATCGATTACGATTACTGTACAATCGGCGCAGGGCGCAGAGAATCTGTCCATCGGAGAAATCATCGTTCTCGGAAAGGATACCGCCTGTCCGGGAATCAGCGAGTTCAAAGAATATACGTACAGCAATCCCACTTACGGTTCGTCCCATATCGTCATGGACAGCGAAAATTTCGGTAGTGTTCCCGGAACGGGGCTTTCCACCTATTACGGCTATGATCTTTCGCACGACGGCGATACGGAAGACGCCTATATAGAACAAAACGGCGTCAGCGACCAATACGCTTATTTCAAGGACGTTTATTCGACTTCCTTCTATATGGAAGCAGAATTTACCGTCACGGCGGATAAGCCTTTCTCAAACGACCAATTCCCTAAATTCGGTATCGCTATCAGTTGCGACGATGAGGAAAACAGCAATACCATTTTCTATTATGTGGACGCCGTAAACTATTCCAATCAAGTTGTAGGATGCGCGCAGAGAATGCTCGATAACACTGACTGGGACTGGAATGCTACCGAACAGACTGTGGCGGTGGACGGAATCCAATACACGGACGGAAATTATGTAAAACTCGGCGTACTGAGGCTGGGAAAAGAATTCTATTTTATCTGCAACGATAAGGTGGCTATTTATTACAGCAGTTTCAATATTTTCAACGATGACCAAAAGGCGGCTGCGGGCTTCCTGTCCTTCAATACGCCGATGAAGATTAAAAACTATTCCGTGTCCGACGACGAGGCTGTTCTCGAAGAAATGAAGCACAAGTATGCGGACAGCATGAACGGAGAAACGTTCGGTTCGGCGGGGAGTTACAGCACTACGAGCGGCTGGGATTTGACGAACGACCGCGGCGAAACGCCTTCGGCGGTACAGTCCTCCACGGGCGACCAATACGCTTATTTTCAGGAAATCAATTCCACGAGCTTCTATGTAGAGACGGAAATTACCGTATCGAAGGATTTAGGCGATTCCTTCCCGAAATTCGGGCTCGCGGCAAGGGTCGGGGATAACACGCTCTTTTTCTATATCGACGGTTCAAGCAATTACAACGCTCAGCGTGTGGGATATGTATCCCGTAACGATAAGGGCGAATGGGCTTGGGGAACGAGCGATAACAAGGAACAACAGGTAGATATAGGAAAATATACGGACGGAGAATATGTCAAATTGGGAATGCTCCGAGACGGAAATGTTTTCAAGTTGTATGTCAACGATCAACTCGTTTTCACAGTGACAGATGTGCGCGGCTTTGGCGCCGACAAGGCGAGCGTCGCCGCAGTGCTTACTTTCACGACCGGAGTCACAATCAGAAATTATTCCGCGACGACAGATATAGCTTCTGTCGAAAAGTAAAATTGTTTTCCCCTCCTCGATAAAGGGGAGGGGAAAAAGAAAACAAGAGACGAAGGGCGGAGAAACTCCGCCTTTTATCAAAAAAAGGAGACAGAGATGAAAAGAGAAAGAAATGAATATCCCCGTCCGCAATTCCGGCGGGAGGAATGGCTTCCGTTGAACGGGGAGTGGGAGTTTGCCTTCGACGACGACAACGAAGGTATTAAAAGAGGATATTATAAGGGCGAAAGAGCATTGGATAAAAAAATCCAAGTGCCGTTCAGCTATCAGTACGAGGCGAGCGGAATCGAAGAAAAAGAAAACCATGAAGTTGTATGGTATCGCCGCTTTTTTGAAATATCCGAGAGCGGCAAACGCGCTCTGTTGTGCTTTAACGGCTGTGATTATATTGCGGAGGCATGGGTGAACGGAGTACATGTCATATCGCATACGGGAGCATTTGCGCCCTTTTCCGCCGATGTGACGGATTGCTTGAAAGACGGGAAAAACGTAATCGTGGTGAGATGCTATGACCCGCTCGACCCGACGATTCCGAGGGGGAAACAGAGCTGGACGGGAAAGAATTTCGGGTGCTGGTATCTTCCCAATACGGGAATTTGGCAAAGTGTCTGGATGGAATTTTTCGGGGAGGACTGTATAGAGAAATATTCCTTAATTCCCGACATAGATACTTG
>CAKXBD010000171.1 GCA_934871445.1 uncultured bacterium
GCAATACACCGACCTCAATGTCATTACGGCCGATCGTGAAATCGGAGAGGACGGTGCGGCGTTCTTCCGAAATATCGCTATCTGCAATACCGATTACTCCTACGAAAAATTATTGATTGCTCCGCAGGGGTTGAAAAAGGGGCTTTTACAATGTATAGATGAGCAGATACAGTTGGCCAAGGCCGGAAAGCCCGCCCGCATTATCGCCAAGATGAATTCCCTCACGGATAAGCAGATGATAGATCGGCTCTATCAGGCAGGAAAGAGCGGAGTGGAAATTTCTCTCATCGTCCGTGGCATTTGCTGTCTGTTGCCCGGAATTCCGGGTGAGACCGAACATATCCGCATCATATCCATTGTCGGGCGATTTTTGGAACATTCCCGTATTTACTGTTTCGGCGAGGGCAAAGAAAGAAAAATATATATTTCCAGCGCCGACCTCATGACGAGAAATACCGATAAGCGGGTGGAAATCGCTACGCCCGTTATGGATAAAGCTATCGAAGCAAAAATCTACGGCATGCTGGAAACAATGCTGTCGGATAACATAAAGGCGCGCGTTCTTCTTCCCGACGGCAGCTATAAAAAAGCGGAACAGGTCGGGGACGCCGTCGATTCGCAAAACGAATTTCTTCTCGAACGGCAGACATCTTGAACCGCGGCGCGAAAAGCAAGGTTTTCTCTCAATTCAACGAGCTTTTTCGACGAAACCCGCCGAGGCTTTTTCTGCCTCGGCGGGTTTTAGACGACGGAAGAAAGGAGAATCGGGAAAGAAAACAATTTTTTTTGTTTTTCCTTCAAAAAATCTTTGACAATCGGAAAAAAATATGATATAGTTATTAAGGCTTGCAGAAGTACCCAAGTGGCTCAAGGGGCTCCCCTGCTAAGGGAGTAGTATGGGATAACCGTAGCACGAGTTCAAATCTCGTCTTCTGCGCCAAAGCTCCCGAAACGATTCATTCGTTTCGGGAGCTTTTTTTATTTCCGCTTTTTCAAAATGTTATTTCTGCAAACAAATAAGTTGAAAAGATTATAAATATTCAAAATATTTGATAAAAAATAATTTAATAAAATGAAATTTCTGTACTTTTTGCGATTTTTACGGGAAAAATAAGCCGTTTTAATATCGGTTTATTCGATATTGACTTTTGGGATAATTTATAAAACGAATGGCGCGTAAAAATGTATATATAAGAAATACTTATGCTCGGTATTAAATATTTATATAATAACAAAAGTGAAAGATATGTTAAAAGTATTTGACGATAAGATTAAGATAGAGTTATAATATTAAAAATATTATATAATGTTATAAAAGACGCAAAATGAATTGCAAAAAAGTGCGAAGCTCGCATAAAGTTTTTGGAATTTATTTTGAAAATTTTCAGAGGAGGTTATTTCATGAGAACCAAAAGCCATTGGAAGCATTTATTAATAGGCTTGTTTTTCGTTATTCTGGTTTTTATGGTCACCGTAGGGATTGCGTCGTGTAAGAAAAATACAGACGAAGATTCTTCCAGCGTGGACGAACCTATAACGGGCGACGAAGCGGGCATTTATTATTTCGATGCGGACGATGCGGAGTACCTCATTTCCTTGAAGGGAAATAATTTTACTTTATCGATTTCCGATGAAACGCTGTACGGCGAGTATACGTTTGACGGAACGGAGCTCAATTTGACGTTTGACGGCGAAGGGGGGGGGACGGCCTCCGCCACGTTGTCGGGCGATGTTTTGACGTTGAATTACAACGGCAGTACATACAGATTCTTAAAAAGGGTATTCTACAAAGTTACTTATGAGGTAGACGGAGGCAGTGCGATAGAAGCTTCTTCCGTAATGAACGGAAAGTTGCTGGAAAAACCTGCAGACCCTAAAAAAGACGGATATAACTTTATCGGCTGGTACGTGGACGGCGATTTTTCCAAGTCCTTTGACTTTAATTCGCAGCCGATAACGGAAAATATCACTTTGTACGCCCGTTTTGAACAGGCCGTACCCGGACAGGACGAATTTGAAGTAAAATTTGTAACCGGTGCGGAAGGCGAAACCTTTGAAAATCAAAAGACGATCGGAGGAGTCGCTTACGATTTGCCCACACCTTCGAAGGAGGGCTTCCTCGGCTGGTGGATAAGCGATTTTGAGGACGCTTCAAAGCTTACTTGCAAGTACGAGGGGCAGAAGCTCGCTCAGAATACGACACTCTATGCCGTATATGAGAGCGACGCTCCCGCAGTGTCCGTGAATGAGCGGGGTATATCTTGGACGGCTAAGGGGGCAAACAACAACTATCAGATCAAAATTACGCTTCCCGACGGAAAGGAAGACGAAACGGTTCCCGGCTCGACCGGTGCGACTACTCTTGCCTATGATTTTGCCTCTAAAGATGCGGGCGAATACAAGATAGAAGTTTCCTTAAACGGCAAGACGACCACCGTTTATTACAAAAATAAAGTATTGGCGAGAGTTTCTCTTTTCCAAGTGGCCGAGCCCTCTGTCCTCGTATTTAACGCCGTGGAGAATGCGGAAAAATACATTATCACTGTCGATTGCGGCAACAAGGAACACAATCATGCCGAATTCGACAACGGAAATTCCACCAACTTCAATTTTGCTAACTGCGAGATGCAGGAGGGCGGAATTACCTTTACCGTGCGCGCGATGGCTTCGGGGTATATGTATTCGCAATCGGAGACGTTCGTATACAGCAGAGACCTCGACGAGGCGACCGGCCTTGCAGTAGATGCAGAACAGGAAGAAGTCGTTTGGAATAAAGTGGAAAACGCGACCTCGTATGTCGTGGAAATCATTTCGGGCGAAGAGTCCTATAAGATCGACGTGGGTAATGCCACCCGTTATTCTCTCAAAGAATATAAGGGAGAGCTTACGATTAAGGTGACGCCTGTGGCGAAGGGATATAATTCTCCCCAAGCGGCGACTGTTACCTATAACAAGACGAGCCTTGCGACGCCCGACAATATCCGTGTGGCTGAGGGCAAGTTGATTTGGGACGCCGTAGAAGGCGCAAGCAGCTACAACGTCCGCATTGGAGCGAATACTCATCAAGTGGCCCCTGGAAGTGAAATCGAGGTAGAGTTTGCTTTGGCTGCGGAGCATTTTAGCGGAGCTTTGGCGGAAATTTCCGTTCAGGCAGTCGGGGCGAACGACTCGGAAACCTCTTTATATAGCGATCCGATCGTGGTCAGCTATAATACGATGAGCGATACGTTGAGCTATGGCAACGGTGAAGTTTCTTGGAAATATGTCGTCGGAGCCGCTCGTTACGGAATTACGGTAAACGGAGGCAGCGAGAAGACTGTCGATGCCGGCGCGAACAAAGCGGCCGTGACCTTGACGCAGGCGGGTGCTAACGAAATTGTCGTCTATTATTACGACGATGCGGGCAATCGTTCCGAAGAAGCAAAAATTACGGTCTATGCGTATTCCGTCACTTTTGACGTGCGCGGCGGTACGGCGGTAGAGACCTTATATAAAGCCATCGGCGATCCGATGACGTTGCCGACTTCTACTCAGGAAGGGTATGATTTCGGCGGCTGGTACAATGTTCCCGGCGGACCGAAGGGCAACGGCGCAGAATATACCGATAAAGTTTTCGGGGAAAGCGGAGATATTATTCTCTATGCATATTGGGAGCCGAAGGCGTATACGGTGACGTTCGACCTCGCGGGCGGATCGATGGAGGAGCAGACGATTACCGTCTATTATAATCAGCGGTATCAGCTTCCCGTTCCGACCACTTCGGACGGAACGAAGGGGTTTGTTGGCTGGTTTACCGGTCCGAACGGCACGGATATTCAATGCACCGATGAAAACGGCGTGAGTATAAATGTCTGGAAAAATACGAAGGATATGAAGTTATATGCATGCTGGGCCGATGTATTGAGCTATGAATATGATCAATCAACGGGCGGATACGCTGTCACCCAAGGAAGAGAGCTTAAATCTTTAACCAGCGTGACGATTCCCGCTCAGCATGAAGGAAAACCCGTTACCATTGTCGACGGCGGCGCCTTCAAAAATTGCGTCAATCTCGTCGAAATCAATATTCCCGATACCGTGACGAGAATAGAAATGCCCGTAGACGCATCCGGCGCAGGGTCTCCCTTTGAAAATTGTTCTAAACTTCAAAATGTCAATATTTATGAGGTCGAGGGAACTCACGAGAAAAAATATGAGTCTATCGATGGCGTTTTAGTGACCTTGGATTCCGACGGTGAGGAAATTCAAGGGCGGGCGCTCACGTATTT
>CAKXBD010000172.1 GCA_934871445.1 uncultured bacterium
TGGCTTTTTTGTTTTTGGCAATGCGTTCCTGTACACGCTCAAATAAATCGTCAGAATCGAGTGCGGGAATGCCGTGCGGTATTACCGTGTCGCGGAATTTGTATTCACCGATGTAACGGCGGTTGGAAAGCATACGTTGCACTATGTTTATCGTCATTTTTCCGCCGCGTATGGTCAGAATATTTCGTTCGTTCAGATAGTCCACAATCTGCTTTATCGTGCATCCGTCGGCATACTTAATAAAAATTTCTTCCACGATAGGCGCAATAGTAGGGTTGGGGTGGAAGTACATATCTTCGTCTATCTCATAGCCGAACGTAACCTGTCCGCCGTTGTTTTTGCCCTTCAAGACGTTTTCGGTCATTCCGCGCACAACCTTTTCCGAAAGTTCTGCCGAATAGTACTCTGCCATGCCTTCTAACAAGCCCAATGGACATAAAGCTTATTTTAAGGGTATTTGAGATATCAGACAGATAAAACAGAATCAATATCTATCTTATAGTAGATATGAATTTCCTGCGGTTTACCTGTAACCGTTTCTTTTCCGCCGATAATTAGTCTATCAAACAACGCCAAGCACATTTCACGCGTTAAAGCAGGGGAGTCGAAGTACAGTTTGAGTCTGCGGATAAATTCGTCCACATCTGTTTTTGCCTGTGACACCTGCTCAAGTCCCTGTATAAGAGAGTTCGTCTTCTCTTGCAGTTCCGTCTGTTCGGCGGTGTACTTTTCGATCAGTTTCACGCACACGCTTTCGGGGATTTTCCCCGCGACTTTTTCTTCAAACGCCGCTTCCAGCAGTTTGTCGAGTTCAAGAAAGCGTTTTTCCGCTCTTTTCAGCTCCTTTTTGACATCGGACTGATTCGCGTCTGCCAGCGCTGCCTGCCTCTGTAAATACCGCTTTTTGAATTCCGCTTCGCGTCCGATAATCATCTTCGCTTTTGACGCAACGTCGCTTTTGATGATTTGCTCTAAAACGGGTACGGTAATGAAATGACTGAAACACGCGGACGAGCCCATTCGTGATTTCGTTCCGCAGTTGAAGTTGAAATACGTATTTTCTCTGCCGAGCCGTTTTATGTACGTCGTATTCCAGCCGAGTCGCATTTTTGCTCCGCAGTCCGCACAATACATCAATCCCGATAACGGGTGCATATAACCTCTCACGGTGTGCTTTCCGTGTCCCACGGCTTTTTCAACTTCTTTTACCTTATCCCATAGCTCCTTGGAAACTATGGCTTCGTGCGCGTTTTCGACAATGATCCATTCTTCTTCCGGACGGCGTTGCCACTTGTGGTTCTTGTATGAAATTGTAGTTGTTTTGTGTTGGACTAACTTGCCTATGTACGCTTGGTTTCTTAAAAGCGTTCTCAAAACGGTCGTATGCCATAAATGAGAAGAATTTCTGACTCCGTTTATTCCCGTCGTCGCTATTCTGTAATCGTTGGGCGTCAATACCTTTTCGGCGTTCAAAACGTCTGCTATCTTTCTCGGCGTTAAACCTCTCGCACGCATTTCAAAGATACGTCTGACAACGGGCGCGGTTTCTTCGTCGATTTGCAGAGTACGTTTTTCGTCCGTCCCGAGTTTGTAACCGTATGGCGCGTGGGACATTCCGTTTTTGCCTTCCTTCGCGTTTTTAATCCGCACGGCGCGCAATTTCTTGCTCGTAGTTGCCGCCCACCATTCGTTGAATACGTTGGTGATCGGCATCATATCCATCGCGGGAGTGTCCTTGTTCTCCGTGTCAATATTGTCCGATAACGCCACAAACCGTATTCCGAATGACGGAAACACGTAATCGAGATATTGTCCGACCATGATGTAGTTCCTTCCGAAACGGCTCATATCCTTGACGAGAATCGTGTTGATAACTCCTTGTTGCGCATCTTCAAGCAGACGCTTTACTCCCGGTCTTTCAAACGTAGTGCCGCTAATTCCGTCGTCCGCATAGACATCGTAAAGCGTCCAGCCTTGTTCGGCTATATACTCCGAAAGAATAGCCTTTTGGTTTTCAATAGACAGCGATTCGCCCGCACGTTCGTCGTCTCGGCTTAATCTCACGTACATTCCGACTATGTAGTCCTTTCTGTTTTGCTTTGATTGCATTCTTTTACTCCTTCGAATCAAAGCAGCCTGAATTTTCAATGCGCTATAATTATATCACAACGCACCGAAAATTTCAAGCTGCCTGATATATATTTATTTAGCGGAATCTTGCATTTCCGCAATTACTTGTCTGAATGCCAGATCGTCCAATACTTTTTGAAAGTCTTTTCCTCCGACATAATGACTTGTTACTATGTATTTCTTTCCCCTGATTTCATATTCGTTCGTAGAGATAGGTGCAGAACCGAACTCCGCCCCCGATTGTTTCATTGTTTTCCCCGTAATTTATTTCCTCCAAGTTTTAATTTCGTTATAAATATTCAGATTTCATAATTTTCTTCCTTTCGCCCTGTCAGGCGTTTAAGACCGTTATGTACGGAATTTCACTTTACATCGCTGCAACGTTCGCTCTTTCAATCCCTGTTTTTTAATTTTTCTAACGGGACAATAGGATACCTGCACCGAAGTCAATTTCTTTGATTAAATTTTGCTTATCTTAAAATCAAAAACAATATTGCAAAAGTCTGTGCGAGCAAAAGGAGGGGTGCTGCCCAAAACATAAACTTACGGAAGCCGCGTTCCAATTTCATATTCTCTCGCCCGCGTTCGATCTCCTTCGCCGTGGCTTTGAGTTGTTCCTTTATTTCCGACAGCGTTTCACCCACCTGTTCGAGCGCGTAACCTTTCGCTTCATTTACTGAACGAGTGATCTCGTTTTTTATCGTTTGACCGACTTCCGCTTTGAACTCCCTTTCCTCCTGCGTTATCTCGCGCATCTCTCTGACTGCGTTCCGCACGTTCTCGTCCAGCCTTTTCACGTAAAAGCCGTTGTCGCTCTTTATCTCGTTCACGCTCTCCGTCAAGTCCGCGACGAGCGTATTCTGCCGTTCTATCAAGCTGTTGCAATTCTCGTTCGAGATCGCCAATGCTTCTTTGAGAAGTCCGTTCTCCGTTTCCGTTCTTCGCTGTTCGTTGATCCTTCGTAATTCCGCCAGCGGTTTCGATTGCTGGCCTGTCCTCATATTCTCCAAGTGATTTCAATACCTCCGTCTTTGTATAGTTTTTTCCGAGTTTTTGCCCTCGGATAGCTTTGCTTTTCTGCGGGTGAAGATAGGAGTAGTCCTTGCCTGACCTCGTTATCTTTACCCCGTAATCTGCAAGATGTGCTATAAATTCCTCCTCGCTCGACGTAAACAGTTTACCTTCCTCGATGACCTCCCGCAATTCCTCCTTCCAGCTCGTACCGCCTTTGAGAATGATATGCTGCTCGTCCTGCGTTCGGTTATTTTCCGCTTTCTTCCGAAAATCTAAAGAGGAAAATCCGAACTCTTCTCCGATTTCGTTCGCCATATCTTTTAGTCTTGTATAATCCCCGTCGTTAAAATGGAGCTTCCTTCCCGTGAGAGGGTGAACGGCGTTGACGACAATATGTGCGTGAACCGTCTGTGTGTCCGTGTGCGTGGCTATGACGCACTCGCAACCCTCGAACATCTTTTCTGCGTAAGCTCTCGCATATTTATGTACTATGCGCGGATCGGCGTGATCGGCTCGGTCGGGAGAGAGCTTGAAGTGATAATATTTTCTTTCCCCGTAGTCTTTATATTTCCCGAACCTTGCGGCCGTTTCTTTGAACTGCTCCGCATAGCTTTCGTCCTCGAACAAATTTTGCACGTCTATGTATTCCGCCTTATCTTCACAGGTAATATACCCGATAACTATATCCGGCATGGCTCTGCCGGCCGAGCTTTTCAAAAGCGGCATATCAGCTTCTCCCGAGTATGGACAGTAAGGCTCGGTAGGCATCCTTGCAAGCTGCAAGAGTTGACAGAACTTTTTCCTTTTCATCGGGATAGAAGTAACAATTTCTCACTGCCTGATTTAGATTGTTGCCTTGCCGTTTGAGTTCCTGTAATATCTCGCCGCCATTCGGGATAATAACGATTGGCTTGTTCGATAGTGCGCGAATGAGAAAGTCTGTTCTGCTCAATCCGCTTATCTTTACTTTCTTATCAATGATTTGCCTCTCACGTTCCGATACGCGCAAAGAATAAGTAATAGGTCTGTTTCGTTTTACTGTTTTCTTCTCGATAATTTTTTCCTCCTTCAAATTTTTTTATGCTTCCGCAAAGGGTATTAGGGGAAAGCATTTCCCCTAACG
>CAKXBD010000173.1 GCA_934871445.1 uncultured bacterium
GATATACATGCCGGGGCGCATGCGGACGGCGTCCAATCCTTCGAGAATTTCCAGATTTTTCGCGCTGTAACTATGCGCTTGATTTTGAGTTTGTTTCGTGTTATCCGTTGCCATTTTTTCCTCAAAGCGTATAATATTCTTTTCGGGATTTCAAAAAATTTGAAACCCCGCAATCGTATTCCGTCTAATTATACCATATTTTTTTGCTTTTTTCAAATAAATTGTCGAAAAAAGGGAGAAAAAATTCAATATATTTGCAAGATTTCCAAAATTTCTTCATAGGAAGCCGCTTCATAGTCGGGAAATGCTTTGCCTTCCGTACTCTTGTCCGTAGGATTCAGCCATATACTCTCGATTCCCGCATCGTTTGCAGCCTTAATATCCGCGGTGAGACTATCTCCGATCCATATCGCCCGCGATTTATCGAAATTCGGAATATGCGATACGACATAATCGGTATATGCCCTTCCGGGCTTATCACAGCCGATTTTTTCGGAAACGAAAGCGTCTTTGATATAATCCCAGAGCTTCGCAATATCAAATCGCGATTTCTGTACGAAGTATGTGCCGTTTGTTACGATATATACTTTTCCGGCACTTTTCAACTTTCTGAGAAAGTCTTCCGCTCCCGGCATATAAATCGGATGTTTTGAAAGATAATCGATATATCTTGCATTGAATTCTTTTCCCGAAATTTTTTCCTTTCCGAGTTGTTCCAGCCAAAGCGGGAAGCGTTCTTCAAGAAGTCTTTCGCGGGTGATTTCCTTACGTTCCAATCTTTCCCAAAGCGAATCGTTAAACCTTGTAAAATTTCTGCCGTATTCTTCTTTCCATTTTTCCCCGAAACTTTCAAAAGCGCTTTTTAACGCCGCTTCGGAGGAAGCATGAAAATCCAAAATCGTATTGTCTGCATCCACTAAAAAAATATTATATTTTTTCATAAACATCTCCTTCTTTTTTGGACTTGTTTCCCGACGCCGAGCCCTTATAACGGCTGTTCTTTTTCGCCCTTTCCCCGATCTACGATTGCGAGTTCTTTTAATGCGCGGGTATACGCAATATACTTTTCGTTCGGAGTCATATTGTCGGGAATGACGGCGACGGAAGTAAATTCCAAGCCTTTACTTTCATAGACGGTCATGAGATTGATGCGAGTGCGCGAAATTCTACCCTTTTCCGAAACGACACTGTATGCCTTGCGGATGTATTCGTCCTTATTCTTTTCCGAACAAATAACCGCCTTCAAGCCTTTTTTATCGCGGAAAAACGCACTGATCCCCCGCGGGGAGATATGCTGTACCTCAGGTCCGTCAAAGCCTATCGACTGCATATCCACTTTGAGCGCCGAAGCGACAAAATCGACGATTTGATTGGTATTTCGGTAATTTTGATTGAGCGTAAAAACCTCGAAGTCGGGAAAAGTCTCTTGCCAATCTTTCACTCCCCGCCATGCGGTCACATTCTGTTCGAGATCTCCGAACACGTCGAAGGAAGCCTTGTCGTTGATTCGACGCAAAAGCTCGTATTCCCCTGCGGAAATATCCTGCGCTTCGTCCACGAACACAAATGCAAATTTCGGCGTCAGCGTCTTACCGAGCAGAGAACACACCTGACATAAAGCATACGCATCGGAAGGATACATACTTCTGTTTTTCATGCCGAATCTGAGCTTCGTTTTCTTGACGGTTTCCTTATAAAAAAAGCGAATTACGTCCACGAAATCTTCTCCGGAGCCGAGCGCGGAAAAATTCTTTTCTCCACGGAGATAATCATGAAACTCAGAAAAAGCAGTTCCGTTCTCCCCGATAAATTTTACTTTTTCCAAAACCTTTTCGATTTCTGAAAGCAGAATCATACGCTTTTGAATCCTGTCTGCATATACGTACACTTCCACCGTGCCGATTCTCTGCCGATAGCGTTTCAAATCGGAGATTTCCTTTTCCAGGGAAATCTTCAGCTCGTCCAAAGTAATTACCGCATCCCCGACAATTTGTTCCTCACATTTCGCGACAAAGGCGGCGCTTTTATAAAAGGACATCAACTGACGGTAAAAATAGCTGGGATTTTTTGCATTTTCGCTTTTGAGCGTTCCCGAAAAGAAATCGTCTATATCGAGAATACAATTCATGAGTTCGCGGAAAGGTTTCGTATAATAAAGCCCGCCCTCTTTCCGCTCCTTAATCTCTCCGAGCACCGCACGACGGACTCGCAAGGAGGCGTTTTTGATCGTTTCGTAGGCGGAAAGCTGTTCCTTACACTCCTTTTCTATTCGCGCGATAAACTCCCGACATTCTTTGCCCGTAAAAAGGCCGTATAAGCTGTCGTAGATTTTATCTAACTTTTTCTTGACGTCTGCGACGAACGCGGGAGAATAGACATACGCGAGATATTCGGGATCTTCTTTGGAAGAAGTATCGATTTTCTGACTTAAATCGATGTTTTCGTTTTTGAGAACTTGCAGAAAATATTCATAAATCGTCACCGTCTTGACCCGTTCGAGTTCGAGAATGGTCGCAAGCTCGTCTATAAAGGCATTGAAGGAATCGCTGGGAGTAAGCACGAGTACGTCTCTTGACTTGATTTCCTCGTTATTATACATGAGATAGCTCAGCCTGTGAAGCATGACCATCGTCTTTCCGCTCCCGGCGCACCCCTGCAAGACAAAATTTTTACGCTCGGGACAGGTGATGATTTCGTATTGTTTTTCCTGAATCGTCTCTATAATATCCTTGATGGCGGGTTCTTCTTTGCGATTTTTTATGATCTCCCTGAGATACGGATCGAAAAGAATTTCTTCGTCGCGTCCGCCGATTTCTTCGTCCGTCAAGTAATCTCGTACGGAGAGAAATTCGTTTTTGAAATCCAGAACGATTCCGTCCTTTGTACGGAGAGCCCGGCGAAGCACGGTCTTATAATCGTATTCGTTGATGGAAAAGGAAATACGGCTCTTCTGATAATATTTTCTCGCCAAAGGAGCGCGCCAATCGACAATTTCGAGCTTCACGTCCCCTTTTTTACCGATATAGTAACTGTTATAGCCTTCTTTCGGGTCAGTTAAATCCATGCGGGCGAAATACGGTTCATCAAAAAAGCAACGAAAGGAATCTATCGCTTTTTTATGCGTTTCGATTTCTTTCAAGAGCTCCGTGACTTTGCAATAATTTTCCGCATTGTGTTCCTCTTCCGTCTCGATTCGCTTTATTTCCGCTTTTGTCTCTAAAATTTTGAGTTTATGTCCCCGAATGTGCGAAATTTTCAGCATTTTCATTACGGCGGAAATATGTCCGTCCTCATAAATCTTTTGCTTTTCCCCGTCCAGAAGGTCGAGAAACCAAGTCTTATCAGCCTCTTTATGTGGATTAAGAATCTCTGTTAAATTTTCGTAAGCCGTCGTCTTTCCCATATCCCCTCCTGCAATACTCTTTTTATAATACCATATTTTACATCAAAAGGGAATACCTTTTTCGAAAATTTTTGAAAAAATTTGTAAAAACAAAAAAACGTTCCCCGAAAATCTTTCGGAAAACGTTTTTAATAAAAATTTTCTGCATACGCAATTTTCAAACTTCAAGCCTTTTCTTACATTTTTTCGGGAATTCCGATTCCGAGAAGCGAAAAGGCATTCTTCAAAGTCTGCAAACAAGCCGCCGTCAAAGAGAGCCGGAAGTTCTTTTTCTTTTCGTCCTCCGCGGCAAGAATTTTGCAATCGATATAAAATTTATTAAATTTCTGCGCGATATCGACCGCAAGACGGGCTATATAGGACGGCTCATATTTTTCTGCCGCGTCCTTTACCGTCTCCGGAAAAGCTGCCAAAGCCTTGACGAGCTCGAATTCCGACGCTTCCGGTCGGATAATTTCCCGACGTTCAGGAATTCCGCCCTTCTGCAATACGGAATTTGCCCTGGCGCAGGTGTACTGGACATAGACGCTGGTTTCGCCTTCAAAACTCAATACTTTGTCATAGGAAAAGACGATATCTTTGATTTTGTTGTTATAGAGCGCACCGAAAATTACGGCGCCGACGCCGACCTTTTCTGCAACTTCGCGCTTGTTTTCCAGCTCGGGATTTTTTTCGTCGACAATCGTATATGCTTTTTCGATACACTTATGGATGACGTCTTCGAGAAAGACAACGTTTCCCTTTCTCGTAGACATCGTCCCTTCTTCCAAAGAAACCATTCCGTAGGCGACGTGCACGAGGTCTTTCGCCCATTCCTTCCCCATCAATTCGAGAACTTTGAAAAACTGCTTGAAA
>CAKXBD010000174.1 GCA_934871445.1 uncultured bacterium
ATAAATAATTTCGTCGTTATAGAGGAGATACGGGGTCTTTACGCCGTCGACGGAAGCGACGGACAAAGCGCCCTCATAGGTCGAAGGAGATCCTACGACACCGGAATCGGGATTGCTGGTCAAAGCGTTGCTTCCGTTCTTTTCGGAACCGAACGTCGCATTATAATCGTTTCCGGCCGCCACGATCAAAGAGATACCCGCTTCGCGAATACTGTCGTAAATCCTGCTGATTTCCTCCTCGTCCTCTTCTCTGGTAAAGCCCGCGGCCGTACCGAGAGACATATTGATGACGTCTACTCCGAGTTTGACGCAGTCTTCCAAAGCGGCAAGCATCCAAGAGGTTTTTGCCCCTTCCGATGTATCGGAGAACACTTTCATAATGGCGAGCTGCGCATTGGGCGCAACGCCGGTAATACGTTCGTCCTTTCCGGCGATAATACCGGCGACGTGCGTTCCGTGATCCGAATTGATAGGCAGTACGTCGGGATCCTTATCCGCATAGTCGTAAGCGTAAGGAACCTTCTTATTGACATAAACGTCTTCGCCCGTAAGACCGGGTGTAAAGTCCGCGGCACGTGTGTCATCCACTTTTTTGGAAACGCTGTCCAAAGTAAACGCTTCGTTTGTAGTGGTAAAATTATCCACACTGAAAGCGGTATGCGTATAATCGAGCCCCGTATCCAAAACAGCGACAACGACGCCGTCGCCCTGATATTCCGATTTAGAGCTATCAAAAATACCCGTTTCGTAGACATCGACCTCATTGGTTACGACTTCCGTTTCCGCAGGAGCATAGGTCTCTCCTACGATCAGAGTCGCCTTGGAATCCAAAAGTTTGCCGACCTTTTCGAAATCTTTTGCCTGAATGGTAATTTCAAAGCCGCTTAAAATGGTATCGTATGTCTCGCCGAGCGTATAATTTACGCGCGACTTATCCAAAATTTTGACAAGCTCGGCCTGTTCGTCGGCGACATCGGAAGAAACTTTCCCCGCTTCGGCGGAGGAAGTATAGTCGCTCAATGTTTGGCTGCTGCCGCTCTTGCGGTAGGAATCCATAATCGAGTCTGTACTCATCGTCACGATGATGGATACTTCCTCGCTGGGAGAAACTTCTTCCGGAAGTTTGAAAATGGCGTTCTTGTCGTAAAAATCTTCCTGATTGGTGTTTATGTCGCCGTTTAATTTGGAAACGGACGCAGTCTTTTCACCGGCATTTGAAACGTCATCAGCTAAAACGTCCTTAAAACTGCTGGAAAACACGCCCGATATAAAACTTACCGCTCCTACAAAAGAGAGTGTCTTTATAGCTGCTTTTTTGAATTTCGTCATTATTTTATCCCTTCCAATCTTTTAACTTACGCGGCAGACGAATTTTCTTCCGTATCTTCCACCACCGTGATTTCTCCGAGAACTCCGTCTTTTACTTCGATTTTAAGCGTCTCGTTAGAATAGAGCACTACGGTATAAATTCCGGTCGTCTCGTCGTGAGAAATATTCTCTTTTACGCCGAACAGACTTCCGTTGACAGAAATGAGGAATACTTTATCCTCCGAAGTGACGTCGATAAAGGATTTTCCGTCGGCGGAAGAAATTGTCTTAATTTGTTCCGCCGTCACGGTCGCCGACTCATAAATCCCGATAATTTCGGTATCAGTGTCGGGAACTGTTCCCGCGTCCTTGGCAACGAGTTCGATTTTATAGTATACGGTCGAAGTTATCTTTCCCGATTCGTCCTTTTCTCTGACGATATAGTATACTACACCGTCGAGTTGGATTACATTCAGATTTTCAGTATCTACCGACTCGCCGTTCTTTTTCAAATCCGAAACGCCGAATATGTCTCCTGCCGTCAGAGAATTGAGCTCGGTAGCGACAACTCTTTCCACCTCGAAGCTGTAACCGTCGTCGGTCGTCATCTGCTGAACGCGGGTGAACGCATACAGATGATAAGCATAAACGCCAAAGATTTTGTGCTTTTCAAGCTCGAAGCGAATACGGTAAGTATAGCCGTCATCAAGCTTAAATTCGATCGTATATAATCCGCTTTGGTTCGGAGTAGCTTCCTCTTCGCTCAATACTTCGTGCTCGACGGTCACAGGTTTTCCGTTTATGTCGTAAATTCCGGAAAGCTGTCCGAACGTACCCGCAAAATAAGTCTCGGTTTCGTCTCCCTTCTTGTCATATACGGTATTAATGGAGAGCTCACCGATAACGTTTTCAAACTTCTGTCCCATCAAGGCAAAGATAGCATACATTTCCAAATACGAATAGGAAGGAGCATCGATAATTCTGCTCAGTCCCGTTACGGTGTAGGTACCTATGCCCCGACCGTCTCCGTCAGGTCCCTGATAGTCAACGGATATGTCAAAGCGATAATAACCAAGGCCTGCATCTATTCTTACATACATTTCCGTACCTGTACGGACTACGTAACATCTGTATGCGTTGCCTTTGATTTTTACCGTACCGAGAACATTGAATTCCGTCCCGCCGGAAGGAGTGAAGATCAAATCTTCCAACGGAGCCAGAATAGTCGTATCTTTTCCGTCTTCGCCCTTGACGGATATCGATACGGGGTAGTTGCCCGTTTCATTTCCCGCTTCGCCGCGGGTGAAGGTAAGGTCGTAACCGTTGTTTTTGTAATACGTCTTTCCGTCGTATGTTGTCGTATCGGCAAACGGGCCGAAATCTTCTTCCTTAAACCCGTAAGCATTCGCCTCTTCTCCGGTTTTCGCCTGACGGTAAATGGTGACATCGTTATTTTCGTCGATATTGTAATAATACCGCGTTTCTCCGTTAAAGATAGCGAATCCGTATTGAGAGAATACCAGGGATTCGAGGTCTTTTGTATAGTAGGCGGTGGGCGTAAACTCGATAGGCGTGGCGCTTCCGGCCTCTGTATCGTAACGATAAATGCAAGCGTCCGTCCCCTCGGAATTTACATAGTAGAGCAATTCGTCTGTAATCAATGTATAGGAACCTGTCTCTTTCGTGCCGTTCGTGGTATATTTTGTCGCGTTGCCCAAGTCATCGAGAACGAGCACCGACCAATCTTCCGCATTGACGTACGTTTTGACCGCTTCGTCACGAATGACGACAAAAACATTGTACGCGGTAGAGCCATTGACCATGACCGCAAGTTTTCCCGTCAGTTCGACGTCTTTGTTTCCGTCGTTATAATGGAGCGTATAAACGTCGCCGTCGATTTCATAAGAGCCGTTTTCGTCGATATATTTCGGCGCGGTCTCTCCGCTCTCATTTTTTTCCAAAGTATATACTTTCAGCTTGCCGTATCCGTCGAGTTCGATATAAATTCCCGACGAAAGCTGATTGTCGATGAGAATATAATTCGCATATTCCTTTCCGCGGACTGTAAAGGTTTTATTTACGGGGTCTATATCGAAATAGCGATATTGATCTTCGAAAGCGATATAGACGAGATTTTCAGAGGCGGAATACGTCCCTTCATAAGTCTTGCCTCCGTCGAGCCAGGAGGCTTGGAACCCAAATCCGTCCAGCGTCAAAATACCGTCTCCGGAATACTCCCCGCTATATGTTTCATTATACGGAGCAAAGAATACGTTAGAGGAATTAGACAAGAGCAAGAATCTAAACGTTTCTTCCTGCGATTTGAATACGGAGATAACAGACCCGAAAACGGTAGTTTCGTCCGTATTCTCCACCGTTCCCGAAATTTCTTTCTTACTCTCGACGCCCTCCTCGTCTTTGGTGACGACGGTATAAATCGCGTTGCCCTTTCCGTCGAAATAGATATATACATTTTTATCCATGCTTCCGTCGACGTTCCAAAGGTAAGCATTATACGGAGCGCTCTCCAACTTGATAAACGTCATTTTTTCTTCGTTCAGCTCGAAATACAGAGTGCCTTCCGACGTAGCGACGACCGTCACGCCGTTACTCGTCGAATAGAGCCCCGTGATCATCTTCTCACCGGAACGATAGATCGCAAATCCGCCGACCACCGTAAGAGTCTCTTTCCCGTCCTCGGATTTATATTCTTTGGAGAGGGTGGTAGGAGCACCGCCCGATCCCGAAGAATAAGAATACCAATAGGCGATGTTATACGAGGTAAGCTGGGAATCGAGCCCGAACACGATCACGTCTACTGTTTCAAGGTCGACGGGATCCTTCGAAATTTCCTCTTCGGGATCGATATGTTTAGAAACTGTATACGTATAGAGCCCCGTCTCCTCGTCATATTCGACGGTACCCTCGG
>CAKXBD010000175.1 GCA_934871445.1 uncultured bacterium
GGACAGAGAGGCAAAGGAGAAAAAGTGCCGCGATTTGATGGAATATGTCAAGCTAGACGCGGACAGAGTCCTCGCCTCCTACCCGCACGAGCTTTCGGGCGGCATGAAACAGCGCGTCATGATTGCTTTTGCTCTGCTGCTCGACCCCGAGCTCATTATTCTCGACGAGCCGACGACCGCGCTCGACGTAATTACGCAGAACTATATTTTCAATCTTCTCCGAAAAATCAATCGCGAGCGCGGTATTTCCATGCTGCTCATGACGCATGACATCAGCGTCGTCGCAAAATTTGCGGATTATATGGGTGTGATGTACGGCGGGCGATTGATGGAATACGGTTCGGTGGCGAATGTATTCAAATACCGAGAACACCCGTATACGGCGGGGCTCATCGGCGCTACGCCCTCTATCGTCGGAGATATTGCCGACATGAAGCCGATAAAAGGGAGCCCGCCCGACCTCATGAATCTGCCGCAGGGGTGTATCTTTTCGCCGCGCTGTCCGAACTGCCGCGATATTTGCCTGACCGCGGAGCCGCCCACGCGCGAATTTGCCGACGGCGGCAGAGGGAAGTGTTATTTTTACAGGGAGGCGGAACATGCAGACACAGACTGAACAATCGACCGCACCTCTCATGCGGTTGAAAAATATCAATATGGTATTCAAAAAGCCCGGCTCTTTTCTCGCGGATAAAAATATCCATGTCTTAAAAGACGTGAGCCTCGATATCGCCGAAGGGGAAATCGTTGCGCTCGTGGGAGAATCGGGCTGCGGGAAGACGACGCTCGGGAAGATTATCACAGGGCTGTACCGTCCCACTTCGGGCGACGTATATTTCGGAGGGGAACGCGTGTCGGGAACCTTCGACAAAAAATTGTCCTCCTATAATCAAGTGCAGTTTATTCAGCAGGATTCTTATGCGGCGCTCAATCCCGTTCGGACGATTTTTCAGAGCTTGTATGCGCCCATTAAGACGCATAACCGCAAATGGACGAAAAAGCAGATCGAAGACAGGATTGAGGAGCTGATGAGCCTGATAGGGCTGCAACCCTCGGGGCAGTTTTTAAGCAAATATCCGCACCAGCTTTCAGGCGGCCAGCGCCAACGTATTCTCATGGCGCGCGCCATTTCTTTGGAGCCCAAGCTGATTGTCGCGGACGAACCCGTGAGCATGATTGACGTTTCATTGAGACTTTCTCTTCTCAATCTCATGAAGGAGCTGAATGAAAAACTCAACATGTCTTTCGTGTATATCTCGCACGATTTATCTACGACCCGGTACATCGCGCGGAACGGCAGGGTTGCGGTCATGTATCTCGGTGAGGTCGTCGAGGTGGGAAATATCGGGGACGTTATAGCCAATCCCCGACACCCGTATACGAGGGCGCTCATTCAGGCGGTGCCCATTCCCGACCCTGAATTTAAGGGGAATGACGAGCTGCCTTTGAAGTCCATGCAGCTCGGTTCTCTCGAAAATAGAGGTGACGGGTGCGCTTTTTACGAGCGTTGCCTGTACGCTTCGGAAAAATGTAAAGGAAAAATAAATTTTGAGCGGACGGATACCGCGGACGTTTTGTGCTGTAATCTCGAAAACGTTCCCGCGTCTCCCGTCTATGCGAAAACAAATAACGGAGGTAAAATGTATGAGTAAAACGTTCACGAAAAAGTTGACGGGATTATTTGCCACTATGTGCGCCGCATGTCTTATGTTCGGCTTTTCGTTTTCGGGAAACAGCCGTCCCGTTTCGGCAGAAACGGAGACCGACGGCGAAAATGAAAATGTCCTGTACGAGCAGGACTTTTCAGGCGAGCTGGAAGGAGATCTGGCAAAGCATGTGTCCGTTTCTAACGGCACTGCGACGATTACGGATGCGGATTTGTTTATGCTTCCCGTAACCGATTTTGCGGAATCAAACAATTATGTCGTAGAATTCGATTTACAACTGAACGGTTCTTCCTCTTTCTATCTGCATTTGGTGGGACTCAACGGGACGAATCCCGAAGCGCCCGATAATATCTATCTCGGAATAGAGGGAAACGGACAATTCATTTTGGTTTCGGATAATTCGGGAAACAGAGTATATAATAATTCGACGATTGCTTCGGGCGGTCTCGACGCAACTCCCGTTGACCTTTCGGGGTTCGCAAGGTTTCAGTTGGTACATTACGAGGGGTATCTCGAAGTATGGGTAAACGGTACACGGCGCTGTGTCACGCATTTGTCCAATTTCGGCAATAACATGTATCATACCCGCGCGCCGCTGAAGGAAGGAAAAATTACGGGATTCGGCATCGACGTAAATGACGCAAATACATTTAACATTGATAATATTCGTATTTACGAAGCCGCTCCGTTCAATACGAGCGCGAAATATATCAATGATTCCGAATCCGTATCTTCTTCTCAGACCTTTGACCTTTCGGCTCGGAATCTGTATCGTGACAATTTCAAAGTAGAAGGATCATTCAGTATTGCCGATGCGGAAAAAACAGGCTATTATCCCACCATTAAATTGTATGGTATGAATGCTTCGCTCCTTTCCACTAGCGGCAAAGAGTATTCTCTTAATATTCAATCCCGTGTGGATAACGCCGTTTTCAATCCCGAAATTTGCTGGCAACCCGAAGGGGAAACTCAATGGGGCAGTAAGGCAGGCGAATCCGTCACGTTTGAACAGGGCGACAGCGTCGGTTACCGTGTGGAAGTATACGGAGATAAGCTCGATTATTATCTCGGCGGAAATCTTGTCGTTTCGACTACCTTTGAGGAAATGGGGATTGAGAAAGGCCGTCTTCAATATATCATGATTATGAGCGGAAACGGAGGAGCTTATTGGACAGATTTTTCCTATACGGGCTTTGAAAACGAATCCGCCGCGGAAGTGACGGCCTCGGATACGACCGTAATGGCGGGAAGCTCCGTTACGTTCCATGCGGATTTATTCGGCGCGGCGGAGGACGATTTCGCTTGGTATGTCGACGGCGAAAAACAGTCGGAGGAGAGCATGACGCTCGTCCTTTCCGACCTTGCCGCGGGAAGCTATACCGTACAGTATAAGAGCGATAAGATTGCCAGCGAGGAAGTCGTTGTCACGGTCGTGGATAAGATGGTTACGATTTCTTCCGAAGAAACAGAAATTTATCCCACCGAAACAATCACCGTTACCGCTGTTTTACAGGGCGATTTTGAGGGCGAAACATTCGCTTGGTATCTGAATGGAGAAAAGCAGGAGCAAACGGGAACCTCTGTCACGTTTGTCAATCTTACAGCGGGAAAATACACCGTACAGTATAAGAGCGAAAGCTCTGCGAGCAACGAGCTTGTCTTTACCGTCCTCGAAAGCAAGGTAGAGGTAACGACGGAAAAGAACAGCTACGAAAAGGGCGAGAAGGCAACATTTACCGCTGAAATGACGGGGCTTCCCGAAACGGAAGAAATATTCTGGTATGTGGACGGCGTGAAGCAGGAAGGAGTTTCGGGTGAAACGTTTGAACTCGATATGAGCGCGTACGCGACGGGAGATAAAATAATCGTATATGCTGAAACCTCCTCCAAAATTAAGAGCAACGAGGTTACAGTGAGCGTCTCCTTCGATGTCATGAAAGAAATTCAAGACAACGAATATTATAAGACGATATACGAGGACAAAATCGAAGAAGGCGGTACCTACGGCAATTTCAGCGTGGGAAAAGAAGAAGACGGGGAACTGTATCTTTACAGCGCAGTTGAAAACGCGGGCACTTCCTATGTGGTCAATGCGAAGATGCCTTCAAACGTCAATTATATGTTTGAATATGAATTGTATATCCCCGCCGACATTTCTTCAAAGTCCTTTGTCTATCCTTGCCTTACGGGGTTAAATTCTCAATATCCCACGGGCTTGGTTGAGCTTGCGTGGGAGGTGAATCCGGAAGGCGTTCGTCCCTATATCAAAGATCAGGGCGCAAATAAAGAATATCTGCATACCGATTACGGCTGCGGGTTAGACCTTACCTATGAAGGCGGAATTGCCAAAAAGGGCGATTGGAATAAAATTTCCGTTGCCGTCTCGGGAAAATATATCGCTATGTATATTAACGGAGAAATGGCTCTGTTCTTCCAGATGTCTACGGCGACGGTGCCTTCCGGCTGTTCCTTTAATCTCTATCCCGACGGCGGCGCGGGTGTAGTCCCCGTCCGTATTAAAGATATCTCTTTCAGCGGCGTG
>CAKXBD010000176.1 GCA_934871445.1 uncultured bacterium
CTCCCACAATGTTTCGCGCTCGGTGTTCGAGAAATAACTCATATCCTCGCCGTCAAGCGAAGTGAGCACCGATTTCACGATTTCGTGACGCACTGCCATATAATCGCGCCCATTGTCTGACTGCATAAAGGTGTTCCATTCGGGCTTTTCCACGCCGAACAGCCTGTCCTTTTCATCAAACACGTCAGGATCGTCCACCATGCCCTCGGTATCGTTTTCGCGCAACTCGTATATGGTAACTCCTATCCTTGCAAGTGCTTTCGCCGTGATACCCGTTACAGGCAACATCCCGTCCCAAGTATAGCCATAAGGCATTCAACGGAACCCTTTGCCCAATGATTAAGTTGTATTTGATTTATGCGTGTTGCTTTTGTTTCAGCACACCGTCCGGCGTGTTTGTGAATATTGGCTTCTTGCTGATATGAATGTCATCTTCGTCAATGATAACTGATGCAAATTCACCGCATTTCGGACACTCCATTTCCACTTTCGTACCGTTTTCGCCCTTACACAAACGACGACCGCATTTCGGACACATTGCATATTTCATTGCTGCACCTCCTTTTCCCATATCTACATAAAGGTTAAATTTAAGTACTTATTTTCGCACGGTCGGGAACTCCGCACGATAAGAAACTTCTCTTTTGTAGACTCTTTATAAATCACGGACGGGGCTTGCCGCTCTTTATCTATATCGTTTCATACAACCTACAACTACACCTTGTATCAAACATTCCTCTACAATGATGTCCTTGTAATGTTCGTTTTCGGGGTGCAATATGATCGTTCCATTTTCCTGCGGATAGAATGTCTTGACCGTTCCACCCGTTCCGATAATGGCAAGAACCATATCTCCGTATTCAGCCGTATCCTGTTTTCGGATAACAATGTAGTCGCCGTCATCGATGCCGACATTCTTCATGCTTTCGCCATCTGCTTTCAAGAGCATTAACTCCCCTCTGCCATATAATTCAGCAGGAAGAACAAAGCTCCCCTCTATGTTCTCATAAGCCTCGATCGGCTCGCCGCAAGCAACTTGTCCGACAAGCGGAGCATTGACAGCTTCCGTCCTGAAACGCCTGTCCACCTTAATGCTTCCGTCCCCTGCTCTTTCTATCAGCCCACGCTCGGAAAGTACAGACAGATAATTCTTTACCTTCGATGTAGACGAAAAACAAGTCGGAAATCTGTTGGCTATTTTTCTGTACGTCGGTGAGCTGCCGTTTAACTTCTGATAATCGATAATGTACTCGTGCAAGGTTCGCAACAGCTCTTCATCATATCTTCTCATTGGTATCTCCTTGTTTAGTAGAACATACTGTTCTTCTAAAAGGTGAGCATATTGTATCATAAAAAAATATCTTTTGCAAGGTCGTCGCGTTAAATAGAATTAACGCGACAGGAAAATTTTTCCTTTTTGGGCATAAAAAAACGCCGAACTTACGTCCGGCATTCTGCACAGAAAAGTAATCAGTCTATTACTTTTCTCTCCCGACAAGATAATCAATTGTAACATCAAGATAATCTGCAAGCATGATAAGCGTTAAAATATTAGGACTCTTCCCCTTCTTCCAATTCGTAAAGTATCCGTCATAAATGGGCAAATCTTTAACGAGCTTGTATCTCGTTACCCCTTTTTCTGCCATAACTGCTCTCAGACTATCGTAAAACGGCGGCATTTCCCTCACTTGATAATCCAATACGCTGTCTGACCTCCCTGTTAAAAAATCAAGAGAACATTGAAAATAATCTGCGAGCTTTACAAGCTGCGAAAGTAAAATATCACGCTCTCCGTTTTTCCACCTGCGTACCGTTTCATCGCTCACACCGATCGCCGCAGCAAGCGATACGGTATTCACTCCTTTTTCAATCATCAACTCGGTCAATCTTTCGTGAAATACGTTCTTGTTTTCCATGATTTCGCCTCCGATTTGAGTTTCGACAAAATTCGTCAATATTAGTACCTTCGCACACACTAATTATCCACTTTTTAGTTGGATAATGCTTGCAAACCACCTATAAAGTGGATATAATAGAACCATACTTCGGTGCGCAACGAAGATAACATCATATTTAAGGAGAATCTGTAATGAACGAAACACAAACCACTGAAACTGACAAAAAGAACGTATGCACTGCGGCAAATTGGAAGACAAGCGAACAGGACCTCTTGTTTGATCTGAAATGTCTTATCAAAGAATACTACGTCGCCACTTTTACGGAATCTGGTAAAAACCTGAAACTCTCATTTGAAAACGGACAGTCCTTTCTGATTTCCGTTAAAGCCTGTAATTAACCTTTTTACATAAGATGATTCCCTTACAAATGATAAAAGAGGAAAGGCATTTAGCCTTTCCTCTCTGTTTTTACACAAAAAGCGGAGCCAATGCACCGCTTTCTCATTATAAATTGTTATACAATTGTAAAACGAAGTCTTTGTATTGTTCTGCCACTTTTTTGGGGGCAATAATTTTTATTTTACCTTCAAACGTAGTAAGCCAGGCAAAGAAAGTTTTGCTCACCCGAACGGTAGGCTTGATAAGATAATCAGTTCCGCGGCTTGAAATAGGAATATCGCCAAAACGTTCAACCACGATATCAAAAAGCTCTTTCGGGAAACTCAGTGTAACATCCGTCTTTTCGCCGTAATACATACCAAAAGTTTCGCGTTTATATGCCTTTAGATCAAAATTCTCGTATTCTTTTTTCTTAGTGATAGGCTCCTCTTCTACCCTTACATCATCCATTTTGTCTATGCGATAGCTTGCTGGATTGCCGTATTTATCGTGGAAACATACAAGATAGAAACATTCACCAGAATACACCATGCCGAGGGGATTGACTTCATACCGTTCTTTGCCCTTCCTATATATCCTCTCTCCTTTGCTCCCAATGTCAAAATACAGAAAAGACAACTTGTGTTTTTCGATAAGAGCCGTTGTGATAGTGTCTATGCTATAATAAATAGCTTCATTGCCGTATTCGCATTCGTTTTCAGTCAATAGGTCTTTGACCTTATCCGCTTGCACATTGCCGAGAAGTTCGGCTATTTTATCCGTAAGAACAGCCGATTTTTTCGCGGACAAAGACTTCGAGGCGCCGACGGCATGCAACAAAATCTGCACTTCCGGCAACTCGAATGCCCTATCTCCCACGAAATAACGATTATTCCTGCCGTGGTCACATAGAATTTCGTAACCAAAAGCGTTCAGCATTTCTATATCGTCATAGATAGTCTGCCGCGTTGCAGTAATGCCATACTCATTGAGCTTTTCTATCAGTTCATTTGTAGATAAAGGAGTGTCCGCATCTGATTCCTTTCTCAGTATATCATATAATATGAGTAATCTGATTTTTTGTTCAGCGCTTCTAGGCATAGCATGTATTTCCCTTAAAATTCCTTTGATTTATAAATTTTCAATGACGCTAAAAATGAAACGCAAATTGCAACGACCGTAAAAACGCATGCGCAAATTATAAATATTGTCCCTCCCTTCTGCATATCTTCGAGAAGCGGGAAAACAGCTATCAATACTGCCATAAGTGCAACTA
Organism: uncultured bacterium; assembly: GCA_934871445.1. GTDB lineage: Bacteria > Bacillota > Clostridia > Christensenellales > Borkfalkiaceae > Scatosoma. The sequence goes on from CAKXBD010000176.1 coordinate 3,553, forward strand.
CCGCTACAATCATGTACACGCGCCCCCTTTCGACGCCGAATTTAAATACCATTGGCAATACGACAGACAATACGAAAAATTGCATACAGATGGGAGCAGTAATTTCTACCGCACGGTTTTCCGTCTCTCCAACAAGCATAAACGTACACAAATAAAAAATCATACTTATTAAGGCAAAAACAATACCCAATAAATACTTTTCACCTATAATCGCACTCGTTTTAGTACCGCTGGCAATTACAAATTTCTGCCATCCGTCTTTTTCTTCATACGCTATTGCCGTTAACGGCATTGAAACTGTAATCAATATTCCGATTGTAGAGGAAAAAGCAACATTTTTTAATGCAATCGACAGTCCACAGAACAACACAATCATGGCAAGATACCAGATTGCCTGTTTTTTTATATTATATATATCTTTAAGTAAAAGTCCTAACATACCCTTTCTCCTTTTGAATAGAACAACATTATATCGTCTAACGTAACCGGTTTGTATTCGAAGTCACGCGGCATCTTATCCTTTTTTGCAAGTACTTCCATACCGTACTCCCTTTCGATTATTCTTAAAAGAGCATCTTTATCAATCTCCTCTAATTGTTTCTCATCTATGCTGTACAC
>CAKXBD010000177.1 GCA_934871445.1 uncultured bacterium
TCACCTTCGGAAAAGCGGTGAAGATGCGCGGCGAAAACGGCACGGCGGTCAAGGAAAAGGATCAGGGTATCGCACTTTTGAAGGTAATGAGTATCCTCTTTATCGCGGCACTTATCGTCTGCACCGTATTTGAATTCGTCGGCGCAGTTATGCCCGAAGGAGTCAAATACCTCGGCAATATGGAAGGTAAGGAAGCCCGCTTCGGCGTAGGCACCTCCGCTCTGTGGGCAACGGCTACGACCGCCGCCTCCAACGGCTCGGTCAACGCGATGCACGACAGCTTCACTTCTATCGGCGGCATGATCCCCATGTTCCTCATGATGCTGGGTGAAATCGTCTACGGCGGCGTCGGCTGCGGTTTGTACGGAATGATTGCCTTCGCCATCATGACCGTGTTCATCGGCGGTCTCATGGTCGGCAGAACGCCCGAATACATCGGCAAAAAAATCGGCAGCTACGATATGAAAATGGTCTGCCTTATCATTCTTACCCCCGTGTTGTGTCTGCTCATCGGAACGGCATCTACGGTAATGATTAAAGAAGCGCCCGAATGGCTGACGAACAGCGGCGCACATGGTTTCTCGGAAATCCTCTACGCATTTGCGTCTATGGCGGGAAATAACGGCTCGGCTTTCGCCGGACTCAACGCCAATACCCCTTGGACGAACGTCACGGGCGGCATCGTCATGCTTTTGGTTCGTTTCGTGCCCATGTTCGCAGCGCTCGGACTTGCGGGAAGCCTCGGAAACAAAAAGATGGTTCCTCAGTCCGACGGTACGCTCTCCACTAACAACGCTATGTTCGTGGGACTCGTGATTGCCGTCATTCTTATCGTCGGCGCACTCAGCTTCTTCCCGGCACTCGCACTCGGACCTATCGCTGAATTTGTCGGTTAAGGAGGTAATAGCAATTTTATGAAACATAATGAAAAAAAGAAACTCTCGGCCGAAGAAAAACTTCAAAAAGGCCAGATGATCAATAAAAAAATCGTTCTTGACGCGACAATTCAATCGCTCGTTAAACTCAATCCGAAGCAACAAGTCAAAAACCCCGTCATGTTCGTCGTCTATCTCGGCGCAATCTTTACGATGATCTTGTTCTTCCTCTCGCTGGGCGGAATCAAGGACGGCGGAAGCTGGTACATATTCGGTATCTCTATCATTCTTTGGTTTACCTCTCTGTTCGGTAACTTCGCAGAAGCGATTGCAGAAGGCAGAGGCCGCGCTCAGGCGGAAAGCCTGAAAAAGGCGCGTCGTGACGTCATCGCCCGCAAGCTGAAAGAAGCGGACTATGAATCGGAATACACGGAAGTCAAAAGCAACGAACTTAAACCCGGAGATATTGTCCTCGTCAAAGCGGGAGAACAAATCCCCATGGACGGCGAAGTTATCGTCGGCGTCGCCAGCGTAGACGAAAGTGCAATCACGGGAGAATCTGCCCCCGTCATTCGTGAATCGGGCGGAGACAGAAGCGCCGTAACGGGCGGCACCACGGTAACCAGCGACTGGCTGATTATCCGCGTAACGGCGGAAGCGGGAAAGAGCTTCCTCGACAAAATGATTGCCATGGTCGAAGGCGCAAGCCGTAAAAAGACTCCCAATGAAATTGCGTTGCAGATTCTTCTCGTCACCCTGACAATTATCTTCTTGGTTGTATCCGCTTGTCTTTTGCCCTTCTCAAAATTTGCGGTAAATCAGGCGGGACAGGGCACTCCCATCAGCCTTACCAATATCGTCGCCCTGCTCGTTTGCCTTGCGCCCACGACCATCGGCGCCCTGCTTTCCTCTATCGGTATCGCGGGTATGGCGAGACTGAACAAGGCGAACGTCCTCGCTACCAGCGGCCGTGCAATCGAAGCGGCAGGCGACGTAGACGTGCTCCTCCTCGACAAGACGGGTACCATTACCCTCGGTAACCGTCAGGCCAGCGAATTTATCCCCGTCGGAGATATTTCCGAACGCGACCTTGCGGAAGCCGCTCAGCTTTCCTCCATCGCGGACGAAACGGCGGAAGGAAGAAGTATTGTAGTCCTCGCGAAAAATAAATTTGACCTCCGCGGCAAAGAAATTGCCAAATTGAAAGCCAATTTTATCGAATTCTCCGCAAAGACTCGCATGAGCGGCGTCGATATCGGAGACGAGCATATCCGCAAAGGAAGTGCGGACGCGATTGAAGCCTACGTAAAAGCGCAGGGCGGCGTCTATCCCGATGAATGTGCGATGGCGGTTAAGAGAGTTGCGAACGAAGGCGGGACGCCCCTCGTCGTTGCCCGGAACGAAAAGGTTCTCGGCGTTATCTATCTGAAAGATATCGTCAAGGAAGGCGTCAAAGAGAAGTTTGAAGATTTGAGAAAAATCGGTATCAAAACGATCATGATTACGGGCGACAATCCCATGACTGCGGCTGCAATTGCGGCGGAAGCAGGCGTGGACGATTTTGTGGCGGAGGCTACTCCCGAAACCAAGCTCGCCCTCATCAAGAAATTGCAGGCGGAAGGCCACCTCGTCGCAATGACGGGCGACGGCACCAATGACGCTCCCGCCCTCGCGCAAGCAGACGTGGCCGTCGCCATGAACTCCGGCACGCAGGCGGCAAAGGAAGCAGGTAACATGGTCGACCTCGATTCCAGCCCTACAAAGCTCATCGATGTCGTCAGAATCGGTAAACAGCTCCTGATGACGAGAGGCGCGTTGACGACGTTCTCTATTGCCAATGATATTGCAAAATATTTCGCTATCATTCCCGTACTGTTCGCCGGAATTTATCCGGGGCTTGCGGCACTCAATTTCATGCACCTGACCAGCCCGACGACGGCAATCCTCTCTTCCGTCATATACAATGCACTCATTATTGTCGCATTGATTCCCCTTTCGCTCAGAGGTGTCAAGTACAAGGAACAGCCGGCCGGAAAAATGCTGAAAAACAATCTTCTCATTTACGGACTCGGCGGCGTTGTCGCTCCGTTTATATTCATTAAACTGTTCGATATGCTGCTGACGTTATTCCTGTAAGGAGGTGTCTTTATCATGAAAAAAAGCACACAAAATGTAACGGAAAATATTTATGAACAGCCTCTGCCGGCAAAAAAGAAAAGATTTCAAATGCTGAGAGCTTCTATATTGTGCCTGTTGATCTTTACGTTTCTCTGCGGTATCGTTTATCCTCTGAGCTTTACGCTCGTCGCTCAGACAGCCTACCCTTATGAAGCCAACGGCTCTCAGATTGTCGTCACTCTGCCCAACGGCGAGGAAAGAATTTTCGGAAGCGAGCTCATCGGTCAAAGCTATGAAAGCGCCGAATACATGTTCGGAAGAGTAAATACCGGTGCTCCTACCAACCTTTCCCCCGAAAGCGAAGAGTATCAGGAACTTGTCAAAGAGAGAATCGCGGAACGGAAAGAAAAACTTGCGGCTGTCGGTTATACCGAAACGGAAGCTATCCCCTCCGACCTCGTCACCTCCGGCGGCAGCGGCGTAGACCCTCACATCTCTCCCGAAGCGGCTTACTTCCAAGTACCCGTAATCGTAGCTGCTCGCAATAAGATTGCACAGGAAGAGGCGGAAAAGAATGGTACAGAGCCCGTTCTGATTACGGAAGACGATGTAAATGCCATTATTAAAAAGTATACGGAAGGCAGATTTTTGGGAATATTCGGTCAAAAACGAGTAAATGTACTGTTAGTCAATTTAAGCTTGGACGGACTTTTATAAAATGGAAAAAGGTAAGCTAAAAATCTTCTTCGGCTATTCGGCGGGCGTAGGAAAGACCTACGCCATGCTGAAAGCCGCTCAGGAAGCGAAAGAGGAAGGAGTCGATGTCGTCGTCGGCTATCTGGAACCCCACGATCGCCCCGAAACCTTAAAAATGGCAGAGGGCCTCGAAAGGCTCCCCTTAAAAGAACTTTCCTACAAGGGAATCGATCTAAAAGAGTTCGATGTAGATGCGGCGATCAAGCGGCATCCCCAGTTGTTGCTCGTGGACGAATTGGCGCATACCAATGCGCCCGGAAGCAAAAACTTAAAACGCTATCTCGACGTCGAAGAGCTGGTGAACAACGGTATAAACGTATATACAACCGTCAATGTCCAGCATATCGAAGGATTGCACGATACCGTCGATTCTGCCACTTCCGTGG
>CAKXBD010000178.1 GCA_934871445.1 uncultured bacterium
AGCCAATATTGAGTATATACCTTTTCATTGCTGCCCGTGAGATAGTAGCTCGCGGTATCCTTTTCGGCAAAGTTTTCGGAAACGGGCACATATCCCGTGCTTTCGCTGTAAGTCCAATGCGTATCTTCTTCCCCTATGACAATCGTGCGGAAGTTGTGTGCCTCCTCGGTATCCGTCAGTTTGCTGTTAATCCAGTCGATGACATAACCTGCGTTTTCCGCCATGTAGAAGGGAATCGCCGTGATGTACGTGTAACCGCTGGTACGGTATACCTTGTACTCTCCGTCCTCGTTTTTCAAAGAGCGCAGATATCCTAAAACATTTTCCTGAGTTGTCTGAGCTTCCGTGGCGGTAATGACGCCATTGGATTGCAATCCTGTCACGATAGCGGAAACGCTCCAAAGGGAGGTAGCCACGGCCCCCGCCTTGCCGGAGGTAAATTTCTGAATAGCGTCCGCAGATTTCTGCGTAGAGATTTCCGCGTCGATAAGCCCCGATTTATATAAATCCGCCATGTAATCGATGTAATCGGCATATCCGGGCGCTTCCATATAATAGCGCACTTCCTTCTTGCCGTCAATCTCGTATTCCTGCCAATCGCTGTAAATCCCAAACGCCGCAGAGATAGGATAAATCAGTGGCGTATACATATCGAAGGTGAGCGGAGCGATATTATATTCGTTCTTCATCGCTACCAGCACTTCCTTGAATTCTTCCGTAGTGGTGGGAATAGACAGGTTCAATTCGTCCAGCCAGTCCTGACGGAATACGATGGGATTTTCTATATTATCGCTGGAAGCGCGCTCGGGAATACCGTAGATTTTGCCGTCCACGGTCACGACGTCCCAGGATTCCTCGGATATGACGTCTTTGAGGACGGGGCCAAATTTATCGATGGCGTCGTCGAGCGGAAGCAGCGCGTCATTGGCAATCAAATCAGCGAACTGAGACGTCGTCAGCTTCATGGCGTTATAGGGCTCCCTGTCAATCAACTGCGTATTCAGGGAAGAGGAGGCGTCCGAGGCAGGTAATTGAGAATATTTTACCTTATATCCGGTGACTTCTTCTACTACCTTGGCGTTGTAATCGGCATTAACCGCGTCAATGGTATAACCCGAATTGGGCATAAGGACATTCAGCTCGATTTTGTTATTCAAATCGATATTCATATTTATGTTCGTTTGGTCGTCCCCTCCGTTGCCGCAAGCGGCAAAAGAAGCGAACGCGGCAACAGCCGTCATCGTCAAACTTGCAATCTTCAAAAAACAGCGTTTCATGGAAATCCTCCCTCAATCGATTTTCTTTTTATATATTGTGATAGCCGCACAGACTGCCAGAGCCGTCAAAAGCACTCCCGGCACTGCGGCAGAGCTTCCGCAGCCTTTATTTTCCGTCGTCCCCTGCGAGTTCACCGAGCTATCCTCTTCGCTTCCGCCCTGCTGAGACGAATCGGAGGAATCGGGCTTTTCGGGGTCAGGGTCGGGTTCGTCGGATTCCGCAGTCTTTTCGACCAAAAGCACGGCGTTGCTCACCCTTCTCTGCTGTCCGTCCGAAGGCTTATTGAGTACCTTCGGTCCCGAGCCGTCGTCCAACAGGAAGGTCGAAGAGCCTCCGCCGTCCAATTCCAAAGCAAATTTTGCCCCGAACTGTTTTGCAAGAAGTGCCTCCTCATTTACGGTGCAGCCCACGCTGTAACCGGACTGTCTTCCGTCCAGCACGGCGAGGAACATCGTCCCGTCCTCTTTGATGCCGAAGAAAGTGCGGGGCGCGGGAACGTCGCCGCTGTTGTCCGAATGGCATTCGGTATTGACAACGCCGTCGTTTACGAGGATATCGTAGCCGCCGACGACGTAAGGCATATCCTTGAATATTCCCGCGGGGCGATAGAATAAATCGCACGGAGTGCCGTAAGAGATATTGTCGTACAGCCAGCGCGAAATTTCGTTGTCGCCCTTTACGACCAACGCAAACTCCCCGCTGTTCAAGGTCAGAGCTTCATCGTCCACTACTTCACCCGTTTTCATGCGTCCGGCCGTACCGAATACGGGAAATTGTAAAAGATTTGCCGCCGAGGTCTTGACCTTATATTTGCAAGCCTGAGTCAATGGGACATTGTGAGCCGTCGTATATACAGCCAATTCCCCCTCCTCAGGCTGAGCATTTACTTTATCTATATCGAAAATTACGGCGCCCTCGTCCGTTCCGACGCGCAGAACTCTGTCATATTCCGTCATTCTGCCGATTGCCGAATTTCCCTCATTATCGAAGCCAAAACAATGCTTATAAGTAAACGACCCTACATTGTAGACGAGCCCGTCCATTACCAAGCTCTCCACGCTGTTTCCCGTCGTATAAAAATAATCCCCGTTTGTAGCCAAAATAGTCTTTCTGCCCGTCTTTTGCGTAAAATCCGCCGCGATATCGGAAACCGTACTCAATATAGGCGCATTGTCGTCCCCGAGAATATTGTGGACGACGAATTCGTATTCACTGTCCTCGGACGGCCGATATTCGCCGTAAAATAATTTTTGCTCGCCGTGTGAATCGCTATATTCGTACTTTCGATATATGAGTCCGTCGATATTTTTTTCCTCAGTCGGGGCATTTACCGATAAATCCGCTTTTGCTGTTATTCCCCAAAGGGAAGGAACGAGCAAACAAGCCGCCAACGTTAGTGCCAGAACTCTCTTTTTCATAAATTCGTCCCCTTTTCGGGAGGCGGTTTTCCGCATACGGGAAACCGCCTTGCCCGAATATGATTTTCTTGTTCCTTGCTGTTCGTCAATATGAATTGCCGTTTTTAACGGAAAATTTCGATTTCTTTTAATCGAGAATATTCTTCAAAACGACCGTAAGTCCGATTTTCCGGAATCCGTTAAGGAAAGTTCTTCCTGCCTGTTCGCCGCCGTTATTGACTCCGGCAATCAGAATCTCCCCTTCCTGCAAGGAATCAAATGCCTCTTTGAGATATCCCGCCGCCGTACATTTTTCCGCGTCCACAATGCCGTTCGGGTTTGCCGCGTCGAAATATTTAGCATTTACCCCGTCATATACGCGGACAATTTTTCCTTCGGCATCGACGATAATGGCGACTCCCCAGCCGTTTGCCGTAACCTCACCTTCAAAGGTACTGTCATAGACCACATAATCCAAATCCGTATATGCTTTAACCGTCTGATTGACTGCAATTCTGCCGCGGTCTATGACTTGTTCGGTGCCGTCTATGGTAATGCTCGTCTTTTCAAATTCTATATCGGTAAGGGCCATCTGTGTGCCGATTTTCCGATTATCGAGAAGGAACTTTCTTCCCGCATTGTTATCCAAACCGCCGTTCGGACCGCAGATAACTCTTTCTCCCTCTTTCAAGGAAGCAAAAGCCTCTTCAAGATACTTACCGGGCGTACATTTTCCCTCACCATTCGGATTTTCTGCGTCGTAATACTTTCCATTTGCCCCGTCGTAAATTCTTACGACGACGCCGAATTTATCGACGACAAAGGCTTCTCCGTAACCATTAGCGCTCACCTTGCCCGTATACCCGAAATTATAAATGACGAGATTGACTTCCGCCGCCGTAAATTCGCTGTCCACAAGGACCGTATCGCGCGCAAATTCCTTTGAATTTGCCCCGATGGTTATTGTAAACATATTCGATTTGAATTGAATATCCGTCAAAGTGACCGCCGCGCCGATTGTTTTTGCGTTAGCGAAGAAATCTCTTGAACCGCCCTTTGCACTATTTGCGGTAGAGTTCGGAGCGATGACGAGATATTCGCCGTCAGACAGAGAATTGAAAGCCTCCGTGACATATCCCGCCGAAGTGCATTTTTCCTCGTCCTTAATGCCGCCTACATTATCCTCATCGTAATATTTAGCATTCGCCCCGTCATAAATTCTGATAAGAGTGCCATATTCGTCGAGAACAAACGCTATGCCGTAGCCGTTGCTGAATGTAATTTCCCCTTCATAAGCAGGCGTATAGACAATGAGGGAATAATCGCCAATCGCAGTCAAAGCCTTATCGATAGCTACCTTTTCTTTCAGAACGGAGAAATTCTTTTCCCCGACCGTCATCGTAGCAAACTCTGCGTCCACGACCTCGACGTCGCGGGTAAATTTCGTTTTGTTGCCTTT
>CAKXBD010000179.1 GCA_934871445.1 uncultured bacterium
CTTCAAAGGCCGTTACGGTGAACGCTACATAAATGAACAGTCCCGCAAGGAGAAGGTGGAGAATATAGCGCACGAGGTCGAACGTATAACCTTTCTTGGTGGAAAGGCGAATGGAGGAGACCGCAGCCGCGAGGCCGAGGAAACCGCAGAGTGCGACGAGCGCGTATTTATAGAACCGACCTTCCGTTACGCCGGAAATGATGCTGTCTTCCGCAGAACCCATCAATTCCTTGATACCGTCCGCGCAGTTGACGATTCCGTATACGGTGACGCCCGCAAAGCCGACCGTCAGAATGAACAGAAGCAACGTCATCCAAGTGTGCTTGCCCGCCTTGATAAAGGAGAGAATCAGATAGATGACGAAACAGACGGCGGCAATCGCAATCATCGCGATGTCGAACGTTCTGTCGAGCGAAGCGCTGTAAAGGGATACGGCCGTAATCGCAACTGCATACGCGCCGAATGCCCAAAAATAGACGAACAGGATCGCTCTCGTCATCGCGGGCGCCGCTTTGCCCGAGCAGAGCGCGATAACCATAAATACAACCGCGAGGATCGCCGCGACGGGAAGGGCGTAGAGCACAAGGCTCATCGCTTTGCCTAACGCGCCCGTTCCTGCGAGCACGGGAAGCCCTTTCAGAGTATACGAATCAAAGCCGGATGTAGCCGCTCCGGAAATCGTCTTGGCTACTTCTGCATAAAATTCTGCAAGGCCGTCTTTCTTGAACAGCGCGAGGAATGCGTCGAGAATCGTCTCTTTGCCATAGAAAGCGTAGCCCGCGGACGTGCTGACCAGCAGTTTGACGGGCAATAAGCACAGGCAGACGATCGGCGCGATCGTCAAAATCAGCGCGAGAATACGATAGCCGATATTCTTTTGCTTTTTGGGCGCGGCTTCGGCCGCTGCGGGAGCCGACGTCCCTTCGGCGAGCACTTCTTTCATGTCGTCGTTGGTCACGTTGAGCTCGGCATAATTGGTGCTGGTATTGCTCATAAAATATCTCCTGAAAGTTTATTTTTTCGTTTTTTTATAGTTTTTTTCCTTAACTTCCATAAAGCGGAAAACAGAGTAGAAAACGATAACTTTTCAATTTACTTTATTATATCACTTTCTATTCGATATGTCAATACTAAAAAAATAATTTTTTTGTAAATTTTTCCGTTTCGGCTGTAATAAATTAAAAGTGCGCAAAATAAGGAAAGAATTTCCGTGCCCCGAAAAATTCCTTGAAATTTTTTCGCGTTTGGGATATAATAGAACAAAGACAATTTTTTCCCTTTACGCGGAAAGGAGAATGGCATGACTGAGCTGGAAAAGATTTTCGGGGAAATTCAGGAGCGTTTGGGACTCGAAGTTTCCTTTTACAGGGAAAATACCCGCGCACACGGCGGACCCGTCTGCGAAAAGCCCTTCGACGGTATTACGGATGACGGAAATTATACGTTTTTTCGCTTCCTTTATAAAAATATCGGATATGTCGGCGCTCTCAAAGGCGTGGGGGAAACGCAAAATAATTACGCCCTTCTTTTGCCCCCTTATATCGAGAGCTTCTCCGACAAGGAAGCCGATCTCTCGAAAACGGAGTACCTTCGGCGCATTTTGCTCGGAGAATGTTCCTCCGCGGGCGTGTATAAATATATGACAAAATTTTCCGTCGGCAAAGCCGCTTGCTTCGCCCTCGCCATTCGCGTCCCCAAGTTTTTGGACGAGGTCGTTTCCCTCGCCGCTCAATACGGCGGAAACAGTCTCGATACCGTCGTCAAAACGGGCTCCGATGAGTGCGTGCTCGTCAAATATCTCGGCGAGGAGGAAAGCGAATATTCCTCCCCCGCCGATTATGCGGATTTCCTCGCTCAGTCCTTAAAGGAAGAACTCGGCATCGACGTCGTCGTCGGCGTCGGCTCCGTCGTCAAGGGCGTGAAGGATATTTCGCTCTCCTATTCTCAGGCTGCGGGCGCACTTCGATATGCGGGCGTGTTTTCTAGCAAGGGGAACGTTCATTCCTATAAGGAATACATGCTGGTAAAAATGTTGGAGGACGTTCCGGAGAGTAAGCTCGCGGAATATCTGAGCGAGCTCACCGACGAGGGCGCCGAGGAAATTTTCGAGGATGAGGAAATGGTCAACACCGCCGAGGAATTCCTCAGAAACAGCCTCAACGTCAGCGAGACGTCCCGAAATTTGTTCATGCACAGGAATACTCTTTTATACAGATTGGATAAAATAGAAAAAGCGACCGGACTGAATATCCGGCAGTTTCCCGACGCCGTTTCCTTCCGCGTCCTTACCGTATTATATAAACTGTTGGAGCGGTGATAAAAAACAGAGCATGAATGAAGCGCAAAAGCGTAAATTTGTCGGAAATACGGCGACGAGAAAATGAATATAAAGCCGTTACGACAATGGCAAACGATAAATAACGATAAAAACGACGATGATAGAAAGGAGCAAAGCATTATGAATAACGACGAAAATAAGAACGATAAAAAAAACGAGGGCGACGATTACGTCTTTGACTTCGGAAGGGAGGACAAAACCGACGGGCAGGCGGGGCGGGAAATGCAGGTTCCGCCCGAGGTCTATGAACAGAGGGGAAAACTTCCGGGAGGAGTCGGCTCCGAAAGAAATGTAAAACGAAAAAAGACGAACGGCTGGAAAATAGCGGCCTGTTGTATCGGCGCTCTCGCGATTGCGGGCGCGGGATTTCTCGGCGGCTATTGCGCATACAGGGGGAGCCTCGATTCCGAAATGCGCTCGTTGATTTGGGCGAAGGACAAAATTCAGAGCGATTATTACGAGGATATTTCCGACGACGAATTTTACGACGCAATCTTCGATGCCGTAAACGGATTGCTCGATCCTTATTCCGCTTATCTCACCGCGGACGAATATGCCGAAATGCTCGATGAGGCTACGGGAATGTGGAGCGGGCTCGGAGTGACTTTCTCTTCCTCCGTCTCCGAGGAAAATCAACCGCTCTTGATTATCCGCGTATCGGGAAATTCTCCCGCGGAAGCCGCCGGAATCCGTGCCGGAATGTGCGTCCTCGGTTTCGGACTTACGCAGGAGGAGGTACGGGACGCAAATTCGTATGAGGAGCTTTCCGCGTTCCTTTCTGAGAGAAAAACAGGGGAAAAATTCGTCCTCAAACTCAAAGACGGAGAGGAAATCCTTTTCAAAGAGGTCTCAAAGGAAGCGTTTATCGAAAATTATGTCTTTTATCGCTCCGATGACTCCGCGTATATCTTCACGGGAGAAAATGCCGACATCCTTACAGAAAGTCAGAATTTTCTCCCTCTCGACGAGGAGACCGCTTATATCCGCCTTACGCAGTTCAACGGTCAGGCATACTACCAATTTGCTTCCGCTATGAATATTTTCAAAAAAGAGGGGAAGCAAAATCTCATCCTCGATCTCCGCGCGAACGGCGGCGGATACCTGAATATCCTCTGCAATATCGCAAGCTATTTCTGCAAGACTTCGACTGACAAAAAACCCGCCGTCGCTGTCGCCGATTATACCAAAAAGGGCAAAAAAGAAGTCTTTGAAGCCTCCGGAAATTATTACTATGACTATTTTTCCGAGGACAGCCACATTTACGTCCTCGCCGACAGCGGCACCGCCTCCGCGTCCGAATGTCTCATCGGCTGTATGGTCGATTACGGCGCCGTTTCCTATTCCGATATCTTCCTCTCCGAAAGAAACGGAATCGCTAAAACATACGGCAAGGGCATTATGCAGACTACCGTCCCTTCCTCTATCTTCGGACGCCCCGATGCCATTAAGCTCACCACCGCCCGCATCCTTTGGCCATTGTCGGGAAATTGCATCCACGACCGCGGCGTGCTTCCCGAGGACGGCGCTCACGTCGTTTCCGAAAATTATTCCGAGGATGCGGAAATCCTCGAAGCGTGGGAGATTATCTACGCACAACAATAAATGCCGTGAAAATCCAATTAAAACTGGATTTCCACGGCATTTATCTAACTTTTGAAGGGAACTATTCTCTTACAATTCGCATTTTGAGACAACCACTTCTTTTGGCGCGATCCGAAAACGGATCGATACTGGAT
>CAKXBD010000180.1 GCA_934871445.1 uncultured bacterium
GAAGGAACCCTTGCCGCAAGCCAATGGTATCATTTCAAGCTCGGGTACGACGAAGAGGGCGCTTTCGGAGGGTTCAGCGATAGTGACGCCTTTGTCCATTTTAATCTCCTGCCCGAAGGCGAAGCTATTGAACAGGCATTCGTAAATAACGGGGGATTGTATATCACCATCGTGCGCAACGGAGACCAATTCATCGCTTATGCGGAAGATATGGAAGGAGAGCTCTTTGAGCTCGTACGCACGAATTGCTTTGGCGATACCCCTATGGTGAAAATTTCCCTCGGTGTAAATCAAGGCTTTGTCGCGGAAGAAAAGTACCCCGCTGTGGCTAAGGAGGGAAAATTAGTTCTCGGCACCGCGGACTCTTACCTTCCGCAGACAGCTGAAGAAAACCCGGGCGATATTATCGACGAGCCTGCAAAACCGCCCGTCAGAGAGCTTTCTGTCGAACCCCTTACGACTCGAATGAGAAATTCGGCTGGGGTGCGGCAGATTTTAAGATAGAACAACAAGACGAGGCTTCCGTTATCAGCTGGGCGGCAGGACGTGCCGTCTGGGACAAGGTATGGCAGGAGGTTAGCGGATATAAGGCGGAAAACAACGGAAAGTATCTCAAACTTACGTTCACGTCAGAACAAAAAACAAAGGTAGGGATATATCTTTCGGGCGGCGTTACTGCTTTGCTTGGGCATATCGAATACGAAGCGGGAACGCATACCGTCTATATCGAGCTTCCCGAAGAAATGGCGGAAGATTTTGTTTTGGAATATTACTTCGACGCAGGCGTATCGCCGCTTGCCGCAGGGAGTATCTCATTTACGGAAATTTCTTTTACGGCGGAGAAGCCTGCCGCGTAAAACCGACGCATTTTCCATAGAAGAATTTATCTTTCCGATGCCTGTATAAAAGACAGAAAACGGAAAACTAGGGCTGTTAAAATTTCAGCTGACAAAAGTTGTTTTAAAAGCCCCTTCTTTTTGAAGAAAGAGGTGGCTTTTTTATAAGAACAAGACGGTATCAAAAGTTGCGCCGGCTTGTAAAATCCATCGGTTATGCTGGTTGTAGGAAAAAAGTTTTAGCTTCAAACTTTCGCGGACTATACAAAAAGTTCCTTTGAGCTAAAATATGAGGCTTTGAGGCGCACATAAGCAAAGTACAAAGGAGGACGTTAGATAAAAAATTAAAATAACGACACATATTATTTAGTAAAGGTAAATATCTTTAGGGATAAGAAAGAAATTAAAATATATCAAAACAACAAATTCGCGGTCGAGGAAGATAAATCTTTTCCGACTTTTCAAATCAATATGGAATATGAAGTTTGTATACCGAAGTCCCGAACAGTAAAAGCTTTTTTGAATTATATAATTTACGAATAAAGAAAAATTCTGTAAAAATAGTTGACTGAAAAAGAAAGAAGGGATATAATAAAGAATGCGATACCCCCTAGGGGGTAATTCCTTCCGTGGGAAGGAATTAAAAATCTTAATCAGCAAGAAATAAAAACCAATGAGGAGAAAGGAAATGAAGAAACAAGAAGCAAAAGAAAGTCTGATTTTGATTGAAAAGTGGCTAAAAACTATGATAGAGGAACTTTCGAAAGTTAGAGATGAAGCGAACGGACAGTTTGCATACGGAGAAAAAGTAGCATATACGGAATGTTATGAAAAGTTGGGAATATGGAAGGAGGCGAAAAAATATGGTTGGGAAGAGGATATTGAAAAGAAATTTCCCTTATGAAAAAAGATGTATATGAAAGGAACTTTACAAATAAGTGTAAAAATGAATAACGAAAACAGAATAGTAAAAAATCGAAATAATTGATTTCCGAATCGAATCGGATTTTATACTACTATAAGTGGGGGAATGAAAAAGGAAGAATGAGAATTTGGGGCTTTTTTCGCGTAAATTGACTTCGCGGAGAATATGGACACTAATTTTCAGTGAGGGAAAAATTTTACACCCTTACTTTCCCTCTTGCATTTTATAGCCCAAAAGTTGTTTTTAGGGCTATTTTTATATTAAATTTTGTAAATTGACGTAACGTAAGGGTACAAAGCCCCTAAGAAAATTATCCCAATTTTTGCATTCTAACAGCAATTATAAGAATTTCTGAATTTGTGCTTTTTCGGCCGGCTATGGTAACATAGTACCGCGCGGAAGTCAACGGCCGCAAAATCATCGATTAAAACACCTATACCACAGGCTTTCCCAAGACGATGAACGCAGAAAAGAATCGCTGTCCATAGACAATCAGCGGTCGATACTCCGCAAGTATGACGAAGAACACGGTTTTGAGACTTAAGGGGAATGAATATATCGACGAAGAAATAATTTATGGGGAACAATAATAAAAAATTAAGAAACCAAAGCAATTTTTTCACTGAAATAAAAAAGGAGTTTTATGCTTAAAAAGCAAAAAACGATTGAAAATGAAAGACGGACTAGGCAAAAGCAAAAAATAGACGAACGAATCCCAAAAGAGAATATTTCGGAAGAAGAACTTAAAGGACGAATAAGAACAATGAATGAAATGAAAAGTAAGTAAATTTTTTTTGAATAGAAATATTGACAAATAAAAAATAATATGTCATTATATAAATAGATAAAGTATTAAAGGAGTTACTTTAGACAATAAAAAAGATGTGAAGACGGTTTGTTATGACCAAACTCATAATTATAATATAGGAGGAGGTATCCACCAATGTATAGTAGAAACGAGTAACGCAATGGAAACGAGTGTTGTTTCGTTGTGTTTTTTTGCTTCAAAAGTAAGCATAAAGATGATAAAGATTCAGTATGACGATTATTTTTCGTTATGAAATTTTTTCAAGATACATACGGGGCTTAATAAAGATTGTTATGGTTATCAAAAATTATCAAGAATTACGTTGAAAATATAGCTTAGTTACATCTCAATGTCTTATTATAGTTTCTTATTTAAGAGGATAATATGTGATAGACGGGGAAGGTGACGGTATTCCATATGAATTTTGGAACGGTACGTATTGAAATAATGAAGAATAAATTATACGAAAGAGGAGGGGAAACCAATGCAAAATATTTTAGAAATTAATATCTATTTCTTAGGAGAATAATATGTTTAAAAATTAAAGGATATTTTTGGTCTCTTAAAAAAGGGTAATGATACTGATATTTATAATAAATTACCCGCTACCGAGTGCAGAGGGTACTTGATTAGGTGTGTCTCAATGTTAATTATATATATTATTTCTGGAATTGCTCTATCAATTTACTTTTTATTGAATGAGATGATATAGTGGTTAGGTATTGTAATACTAGTTTTGTTGTTTATAATGGATAGGTCACTAATCAGGTATATAAAATTATATTTTAATTTATATAAAAAAGTTCTACTTCAGGAAAAGAAATTGCTTCAAAAGGAAGAAAAAGAAAACGACAAGGAGAAAAAAGATGAAGACAAAGAAATTAAGACTAAATAAATTGTTCGCAGGGATTATTGTTGTAACGTTATGTATCGGTGGGGCTTTGGGGGGCTCAATCCCGAAACGTCTGTTTATAATGCGGCGGATTCAGCGGAAGAATATACCGATTATCTGCTGAATGATACGAGTTATAAAATTCAAGATTATTCACAGTCATTAATTGGAAGTAAGGCTCATATCGAATGGCTTGACCCCAATATCAAATAAGTAATACGGAAGAAGACGACCCTATCGTGCGGATAATTCCGAAAGAGCTTTTTTATACTGTCGGGGAAGATTTGGCCATAGGGAACGAATACGGATATTATATCAATACCGAAGCTTATGAGAATGATAGTTTTCTTTCAAAGGCAATGGTATTTGACATCGAAACGTTATCGAATTTGGAAGAGACGATTGATCGGTGATTGTTACCGTTCAGCCCTTATTTGAATATAAATATATATGCCTTAAAGGGCTTAATTCTACTATAAATATAGATGGTTATACGGTAAAATTCAATGTTTCGGACTATTGTGTTGTACCGTACGGTGCATTGGGCGATACGTCCGTTACATATCAGCAAACGGATAAATATTACATAAAAGATATATCTTT
>CAKXBD010000181.1 GCA_934871445.1 uncultured bacterium
CTATGAACGTGCATCTTCCGAAGGCAAAAGAGGGTGACCTTTTAGCTGTTCTTTCCACGGGAGCCTATAATTATTCCATGGCGATGAACTATAACCGCAACTTGATTCCGCCCTGTGTGCTGGTGAAAGACGGAAAGGGAGAGTATATCGTCAAGCCGCAGTCCTATGAAGATCTGACAAGAAACGACGCGGTTCCCGCTTATCTTCTTTCGGAAACGGATAAATAAACGTTTCTCGAGTATAATATTTTGAAAAATCCTTTCACACACTTGCTTTTTCGGATAAAAAACGGTATAATAAAAATATGGACTATATAGTATATCTCCTCGCAAGTTTTCTTGCGGTTATGGTCGTCATTACCCTGCATGAGTTTTCTCATGCGTTTGTAGCCTATAAATGCGGCGATCCGACGGCAAAATTCAACGGAAGAATGACGCTCAACCCGATAAAACATTTCGATCCTATCGGAATCGTGATGTTCGCATTGGTGGGATTCGGTTGGGCTCGGCCCGTACCTGTCAATCCGAATAATTTTCGCCATTATCGCAGCGGCAGTTTTTGGACGAGTGCGGCGGGTATCATCATCAACTATATTTCGGCATTTTTGTTTTATCCGATTTTTCTTCTCACGACGAACTATTTATTGCCGAATAGTTCTTATGCCATGACCTACGGGCAAGAGTTTATTGATTATCTCACGCAGTTTTTGTTTGCCTATTCTTTGAGTTTCTGTGTGTTCAATCTTCTGCCGTTCTATCCTTTGGACGGCTTCCGTATGGTGGACGCATTGAATAAAAAGCGCGGTAAGGTCTATCGCTTTCTCCGCAACTATGGCTACTATATTTTAATGGGACTTATTTTCCTCAGCTTTATTGCAAGAAATCTTGCGATAAGAGTTCCGTTTTTCGGATATTTCGATATTCTCGGTTATGTCATGAGTTTTGCAACGAATATCTTCGGCTGGCCGATTACGGCGTTATGGGATTGGATTATTCTCTGAGGGGGCACAAGTGGAAAAAATTACAGTAGATTCAGTAAAAAACTTCGATTCGGAAGTAGACTATACGACGGTGCTCGACAATTTCGAGGGACCGCTCGACCTTCTTTTATATCTCATCAAATAACAGGAAATCGAGATCAAGGATATTTTCGTCTCTCAGGTCACGGAACAATTTTTGATGTATATGAAAGGGCTTCCCTATATCGATATGGATAAGGCGAGCGATTATCTGAATATTGCGGCCACGATTATCGACATTAAAGCCCGCAGTCTCGTTCCTCCACCCGACGACGGCTTCGACGATTATTACGACGAGGACGACGATCCGCAAGGAGATCTGATCCGTGCGCTCGAAGAATATCAGATGATAAAGGAAGAAGCGGAAAAACTCAAAGAAATGGAGACGGTCGGCTATTATTTCAAAGAGCCGGATAGGGAAGTCGGCGGAGTGCAGGTCAAATATAAAGATTTTACGTTAGACGCACTTTTAGCGGCATTTGCAAAACTCATGCTGAAAAGAGAAAGCATGAAGAGCGAAACGGGTGCGGCGAGGGAAATTCCCAAAGATCTTTATACGGTTCCCGAAAAAATCAGTTACATAAGGGAGGTTGTCAAAGAAAAGGAAAAGGTTTCCTTTGAAGAGCTTTTTGAGGAAGGTGCTTCGAAACCGGAAATTGTCACGACCTTTCAAGCGCTTTTGGAGCTTTTAAAGCATCAATTTTTACTTGTAACGCAAGAAGAGATTTTCTCTTCCATCACGATTATGAAAAATCCGAATAGGAATGAGGAGGAAGAAATTGGAGAAATTGACGAATATAATTGAGGCGATCCTGTTTGCCTCAGGAAATGCAGTGCCCATGGATCTTCTCAGGGAGAAGTTGTCCTTGACGAAAGCGGAAATGGATACGGCCGTCAGGCATCTCGAAAAGAAATATACCGGCGACTGTGGAATCCGACTCCTGACTTTCAACCACAAATTGCAATTTGCAACGAATCCCGATTATAAGGATCCTGTTGCATCCGTTCTAAATCCTATCAGGGAAAAGGAATTTACCCGTACGATCCTCGAATGTGCCGCAATTATCGCCTATAAGCAACCCATTACTCGTGCGGAATTGGAAGCAGTTCGTGGTATCAACAGCGATTATGCGATTACCACGTTACAAAGTCTCGATATGATTACTCCCTGCGGGCGGAAAGATGTTCCGGGAAAGCCGATTTTATACGCTACGACAGATAATTTTCTCAAACGCTTCAAATTAAAATCGTTGTCTGATCTTCCCGATTACGACGAGTTGATGGAAAAGATTGCCGAAATTAATGCGGCTAACGAAGCGAGCAGCTATCTCTATGAAAAGGATGTCTATGATCCAGAGAAGGAAGCCGCTGAGGAAGAAGCGGAAGAAAAGCGAGAAAAGGCGAATTCTTCCGAAGGCGGATTTGAGCTTCCCGACTTTCTGAAAGATATAGAGGACGGAATCATTAAAATACAATAAAAAAGTTCAGTTAATGGATAAATTTTTTTTGTAAGGGTGATTTTATAAAACTTTGATAAAAATTACATACTTTCATGCAATCTGCCCATATTGTAGGTATGGGCAGATTCTTTTTGTTTTCCGCCGTAGGGTTGCTCGTATTGGCGGCATTATTATTTTTTCCGATATTTCTCGAAGCGGATATTCACTATGATATGAATCGGAAAAAATTCGGATTTGCTCTATACGCATATAAGGTGCTGAAATTGATAGGCGGTTACGTCACCACATATCCGGGCGGTATAGCTCTGCATATTTCCCCGAAAAAGGCCATTCTGAAACCTTATTCCGGCATGGATTCGGACAGAAAACGCTTTTCGTTTACGAAAGCGTTCCGAATTGTCTCTTTAAGACTGACCACGGAAACGGGCGCGGAATATCTCATTCCCGTTTCCTTGGCGCATACGGCGCTTCGGACGTTTTTGCTTTCGATCGGGGGACAGAGCGGGAAAATAGAAAACAATTTATGGCTCACCGACGGAGACGAGCTTCGTATATCCTTAAATCTCGTCACATTTTTTAATCTGTTTATTATTCTCAGCGCCCTTGCGAATCTTTTGAAGGAGAAAATAAAAAGTTTATGGCAGAAAAAGACAAAAAAATCAATAACCTGATAGACGCTTCCGTTGTGACGCTCGGCGATTTGGCCGACGTCGATACCGTCGTGGGAAAACCTATCGTTACGGCCAGCGGTTTTCAAGTGATTCCCTTTTCAAAGGTGACGATGGGTTGCCTTTCCGGTGGAGGCGAATACGGCGACATCAAAGTAGTGAAAGAGGCGGATTCCATGCCGTTCGCAGGCGGAAGCGGTTCCGTAGTCAGCATGAAACCGATGGGATTTATCATCGATGACGGAAAGAGCTGTCGAATGGTTCGCATTACGGACGAACCGATCGACAATTTGATTGAAAAGGCCAGCGAAATCGTCCGAAACATTACGGCGAAGGAATAAAGAGCGATGAAAGGGCAGATAACCCGCACGGAAGCGGACCGCAAGCCGCGCCGCTTCCGGTTTCTTTGCGGAGTCTTACTTGCGGCTTATTGCGTATGTGTCTTTCATCCGGCGTCTCCCGTATCGGCAGACGCCGCTCGCCCCTCCGTTTCTCCCGCGAAGGCGGAATGTGTCATGGAGGCGAATACTCGAAGAATTTTATATGAGAGAAACGGTGAAGAAAAGCTTCCGATGGCAAGTACGACGAAAATTCTAACGGCGATTACGGTTCTCGAACATTGCGACGACATAAAGGAAGATTTTGAAATTCCGTCCGAAGCGCAGGGCGTAGAGGGATCGAGCATCTATCTGAAAAGCGGAGAGCTTTACAGCGTAGAGGATTTACTTTACGGACTTATGCTTCGTTCGGGAAATGACAGTGCGGAAGCATTGGCTTTGCATACGGCCGGCAGTATCGAAAGATTTTCTTTTCTGATGAATGAAACGGCACAGAAAGCGGGTGCCTTAAAGAGTTATTTCAAAAATCCGCACGGGCTTCCTTGCGACGAACATTATACGA
>CAKXBD010000182.1 GCA_934871445.1 uncultured bacterium
CGATAAAAGCGTTTTATAAAATTGTACGGTAAATTGCAGGGAAAGTTCGTCAGAAGAAAAAGGAGGTATTTAATGGAAATAGAATCGGTAAAGGAGAAAGATACGGAGCGAATCAAAAATCGCGCGAATAAATCGAGCGCTTTCTCGAAACAGAAGCGAAAAAAGTGGCTGTTTGCGTATCTGATGTTGGTTCCTGCGGTCATCAATTTTGCGGTTTTTTACTTGGGAGTAAATGTCAATTCCGTCATCATGGCGTTCCAAAAGCCTATACAATCGAGCGGGGGAATTGCGTATGAATTTTCGTTTGAAAATTTTACGCGAATGTTTCGGGAGCTGATAATATCCACGCAAGATTTGCATACCGGATTTCTCAATACGCTCAAATATTTTGCTGCGAGCTTATTGATAACGCTTCCCATCAGTTATTTTACCTCGTACTTTCTGTATAAAAAAGTTTGGGGGAGCAAATTTTTCAGGGTTGTATTTTTCCTGCCGTCCATTCTTCCGGCGTTGATTTTTGTCAGTACATTCCAGAATATGCTTGCTATCGGCGGACCTTTGGATTCGCTTTGGCGCTCCCTGTTCGGAACGCGCTTTCCGCCTCTTTTATCTCAACCGGAGACGGCTACAAATACCATCGTATTTTTTACGATATGGACGGGATTGGGGGTAAATATGCTCCTTTATCAAGGCGCTATGGGGCGGATTCCCGAAGAAATTCTCGATGCGGCGAAATTGGACGGAGTCGGCTGGGTGCGCGAAATGTTCCAAATCGTTACGCCGATGATTTGGCCGACTTTATCGACGACGATTATTCTCGCATTGTCGAAGGTATTTCTCGCCACGGGGCCTATCATGTTGTTCGGCGGCGTGGGCGGGGAGCCGTTTTACGGAACTACGACGATTTCCTATTTTATCTTCCAAAAGGCTTACGGAAACACTTCCGTAGAATACGCCGCGGCAATCAGTGTATTTTTCACGCTGGTGAGTTTCCCCATCGTTTTGTTTGTTCGGTGGATATTCGGGAAAATTGACCCCGAAGTAGAATATTGAGGAGTTTGCACCTATGGAAAAAATCAAAAAAAGAAAAGGAAAGGGAAATCAATCTACTTCATTTTTCGTATTCAAAATCGTAATATTTATCCTCTTTACGATATACGCGATAACGTTGATTTATCCCGTGATATGGGGCTTTTTGGCTTCCTTGAAATCACATTACGAGCTGATGAATCTCAACCGCAACGGCTTGCCGAAGGAATGGCTGTTTTCCAATTATGTAGATGCGTTTGTCAGCATTTCCGAAAATCAGACCAGCGTTTTGACGATGCTCTGGAACAGTATCTGGTACACGCTGGGCGGAACGCTTTTAGGCGTATTCGTTTCGTCCATGACGGCGTATGTCGCGGCAAAATATGTCTTTCCCGGCCGAAAAATCGTCTATGCGGTTTCCGTTTTCGTCATGATGCTTCCGATTGTCGGCGCGATGCCCTCGCAGTATAGAATTTATACAGCGCTCGGAATTGTCAATACGCCCTTGATCGTCCTGACGTTTGCCGCAGGAGTGGGATTTAATTTTATCGTTCTGTTTTCTTCCTTCCAATCCCTGTCCCGCGAATACGCCGAAGCGGCATTCATAGACGGAGCCAGCGATTTCCGCGTGTTTATTCAGATTATGCTTCCGCAGGTTCTGCCGGTAATTCTTGCGCTGTGCATAGTTTCGAGTATCTCGTTCTGGAACGATTATATGGGTCCGCTCTTGTTCATGAGAAACTATCCCACCTTGGCCGCCGGATTATATCTGTATCAGGTCAATATGAGCCGCCACCCGAACCAGCCCGTCTATTTTGCGGCGCTCATCATGAGTATGCTTCCCATTCTTGCGGTATTTATCGCATTTCAGGACACGCTGATGGGCAGCATGTCCGTCGGGGGCGGATTAAAAGGCTGAACGGCGGGAAAGCGAGTCAGACAAAAATCGCGGATAGACCGAACGGATTATGAACAAATGATTGCGGAAAATCGCGCGATAGATTGTACGGAAAGTAAATAATATTATGGAGGAAACATGAAAAAATTATTAAGCATCGCCATAGCGGCAACGATAGGTTTGAGCATGTCCTTATTTTCCGCCTGCGGTGAGGGGGGAAAGGGACCAAAGGACACAATTCCCGAATACAGCGAAGATAAAACCTTTTTAATCGGCGGCTGGAACGACCCGCCCAAGACGGATTGGAGCAACTTTGATTATGTCAAGGAAGCGGGTCTGGATTTCATTTTCTATTCCTATTACTACTACGGCATGGGAACGGAGAATTACCTCGTCGGCCTCGAATATTTGGAAAAAATCGGCTTGAAAGCGATATTGCAGCTCGGTTCGGGCGCAGACTCGGGCGTCGTAAATTTTGATAAAGTCACGGACTATTCGCAATATCCCGCGGTGCTGGCGCTCAATTATTTCGATGAACCGTCGCTTTCGACGATGGAGGATTTGACGGAGCTCGCGGATTGGCATATCGAAAAATACGGGAAATCGGACGTGAATTATTACGTGAACCTTTTCCCTTATACGGATAAAATCGGCGGCTCGTATCAAGAGTACTTGGACGCTTACTGCGAAATTATGAATAAGGTTCATGAAGCGACGGGGCAGGATAAATGGCTGAGCGTGGATATCTATCCGCTGCTTTCGTCGAAATACGGCTCTACGGTCTCGACGAGCTGGCTGACGAACTTGGAAGAAGTGGCGATAGCCGCGCAGAAAAACGACGTGGATTATTTCCATTCCTTTATTCTTTCCACTCAGCACGGCAGCTATCGCAATTTAGATGAGGACGATTTCCGTTATCAGTTTTGGGTAAATATGGCTTTCGGAGCCAATTCTATCAGCTATTTCACTTATACGACGGGTTCCAATAATTCTTGGGGGAGCGGCCTCGTCGATAGGCAGGGTAAACCCGTAGAACCCAATTACAGCGGAGCCAAAAAGGTGAACGAGGAAATTCACGCAATCGACGACGTGTATCTTTCGTTTGAATGGGAGGGAATGTATCCCGTTACGGGCAGTCTGAACGAAGATACCATGGACGGAGAGAGTCAATATTTCTATAACCTGAAAAATTCTTTGACGGAACTCGAAAGGATAAAGAAAGTAGAAGCGACGCGGGATACGCTGATAGGACAGTTCCACGACGAAGAAGGAAGAAAGGGTTACGTGGTGACGAACTTTGCCGACCCGTATTTCAAGGGAGAGGACAGCGCGGACACCGTGACGATGGAGTTTGAAAATGTCAATACTGTTTTGGTCTATCAGAACGGGGAGAAGGAAATGTATAAAGTGTCGGACGGAAAATTTACTTTACAGCTTGCGGGCGGAGAAGGAGCGTTTATCATTCCATTGAATTTATAAGGAGATGACATGAAAAAATTATTAAGTATCGCCATGGCTGCGACGATAGGATTGAGTATTTCTCTTTTTTCTGCTTGTAATGATACGCCAAAAGATACGCTTCCCGAATACGGCGAGGATAAAACCTTTTTAATCGGCGCGTGGAGTGACCCTCCTAAAAATTTGTCGAATTATAAAACGGCAAAAGAAATGGGTCTGGATTTCCTGTTCTTTTCCGGCGGCATGGGCTCGGAACCCTATTTTGAAGGTTTGAAATATCTCGAAGAA
Organism: uncultured bacterium; assembly: GCA_934871445.1. Lineage (GTDB taxonomy): Bacteria > Bacillota > Clostridia > Christensenellales > Borkfalkiaceae > Scatosoma. The sequence goes on from CAKXBD010000182.1 coordinate 3,674, forward strand.
GTCGGATTAAAGGCCATGCTTACTACCGGTTCTGCCATTTCAACGGAAGTCAATTTTGATCGTGAAACGGATTACAGCGAATATCCCGCCGTCATAGGAATCAATTATTGGGACGAACCGAGCTTAAAAACCATGGAAAAGGTTAACGAACTGTCCGATTGGCATATCGAAAAATATAAAGATACGGACGTGGCGTTTTATGCGAATCTTTTCCCTTATACCGACCAAATCGGCGGCTCGTATCAAGAGTATCTGGACGCCTATTGCGAAATCATGAATAAAATCCATGAAGCGACGGGGCAGGATAAATGGTTGAGTGTGGATATCTATCCGTTGCTTTCGTCGAAATACGGCTCTACGGTCT
>CAKXBD010000183.1 GCA_934871445.1 uncultured bacterium
CTGCAATACGTTCACGATTTTTTCCGATACCGTTTACTTTACCAACGTTTCCCAAATTTTGCGGACGACTTTGGACAAGCTGGATTCTTCTACGGCGGAATCGGTCGTGAGCGATGTAACCTCGAAAGCAGCTCTTGCGCAGGATAACGGTGTTTTATATTATACAGACGCAGGAAAATACCTGCACAAAATCGATTCAACGAACGATACGTTTATCGACCAGCTCACCTCGGCGGAAACGGTAGTTTCCTTGGCGGTTTACAGCGGAATCCTCTACTACACGGATACGGCAAAAACGCTCTATGTCTACGACCTGACGACGAATGAACATCTGAATTCCTTTGAGGGCGGTTACTCTGCGCTGTCCGTTTCGGACGGGTATATCTACGCCGTAAACAACGATTCGGTCAGACAATACTCCCCGACGGACGCGGCGTTCACCGATTTTGAAATCTGCGCGTCCTCTTCTTCGCAAAACCGTTTGAGCGGCGCTTCGGATACGATTTTAGTCGGGGATAACCTTCTCTTTGCAGATAACGGAAATAATCGTATTTCTTCCTACGATACGAAAACGGGAGAAAGGCGGGTTTTTCCGACGGAAATACAAACGAATTTTCTCGCTTCCGACGGAACGACGGTTCTCGCCGCAAGCGCGACGGAAGCCGTTCTCTATGATTTTGACAGCGGAGAAAAAACAGCTTCTTTCGACGGCTTTAACAGCAATCTCGCAGGAGTCGCGGCGGTATACGGCAAATATTATTTCATAACGGACAACAATTATTTTTATTGCGCCGAACAAAATTCTGAGGGAAGCTGGACGCTGAACAGCACGCCGAAGCCCTCTGCTTCTCATACCGCGCGCCTTTTGACGGCGGACGCATACGGGGCCCTGTATGTCGCCTATTCCGACGGAAACGTGTATCGCTTTGAAGAAGACGAATTTATGGCGCCCGCGGAAGTCGGCGAAAAAACCGCTACCGTACCCGTTCAGACGGAAAAAATTGCCGTCGATTATGAAGAAACGGTCTGTGCGCTCTACAAAAATGAGCTGTACGTATGTACAGATGCGCAAAAGAAATATTCCCTTTCAAAAACGGCGGTTTACGGACAGACGGCGGAAACAAAAGTGCTTTCCTTTACTTTCGGAATAGAGACGGGAGACGTCTATCTCCTGTATGAGGGCGACTTCGTCCTTTCTACGCGGGACATTCCCCTGCCTACCGTGAGGACGATCGAAGTCGGCGGCGCAGACGAGGACATTTTCAGCGAGCAGAGCGCCGAATTTTCCCTCGTAAAGACAGCAGAAAACAGCCTGATGGTGACTTTCGATATCGAATCCCTTTCGGGCGCGGAATATTTCCCCTATCTTGACTATTCGCGGGAAACGGAAAGCCATACGGCCTTGAAACTCGGCGAAACGGACAAATACAATCTGATCGCCGTATTCGACGAAACCGACAAAACCTATTCCGCCGCGCTCATTCTCAAACGCTATTGCGAGGAAATCCCCGAATCGGAATATCTCACGCCCGCAGAGGGCTTCACCGACGGAATCGGGTATTTGACTAATTCGGTAAATCTGTATAAATATCCCTATCTGACATCGCTGCTTACCGTAACCGAATTAGAAAAAAATACCACCGTCAAAGTATTGGGTAAAATCGATACCCTCGACTATCGCTACTATTACGTTTCCTATACGGACGCGGACGGTACCGTCCGCACGGGATACGTTCCGCAAGGCTATGTCACGAATTTCGACGGCGCTCCGCCCGACAGTCAAAACTTTGAAGTGGGCGCAGGTAAGACGGATTACGATTCTCTTTGGAGACTCGCTTTCCTCCTTTTGGGCTGCGCTTCTATCTGCGTTTTAACCGATTATCTCATTTTACACAAGCGGAAACCCTGACAAATATCCGGAAGCCCTGCGTTTTATACCGCCGAATTTTGAAGCTTAAAATGCTTCTTCATACAAAAATGCTCCGAATAAACCTTCGGAGCATTTTCTTTTTATAAAACGCTTGACAAACCATCTGTTTTATTATATAATGATTTATATTTTACCAGGGGAGGGAGAAATTTGTGGAGATTTTTGCTATTCTGGCTTCATTGCTTATTATATTCTATTTTATTTTGTCAGCAGTTTGGTTTTCCCGCGTAAGAGGAAAAAAATTTGACCAATTATGTGAAGAAGATAAGCGCCGCATATACAAATTAATGAACAAGGGTAACTATAAAAAAACAGCGGACGACTTTGTGAAAAGAATCAAAATCGCGTTTATAGTATGCTCCGTTGCTTTCGTTTTCGTGTTGATTATATGGATAGTTATATTTGTCCATTTGCTCGCTTAAAACACCGCCGCCCCTTTCGACTTCCGAAAGGGGCGGCTTTTGATTTTCAAAAATCAGAAACAGATATTCGTTTCATTCGAAATAAGCGATTCAATTTTTATCGAATATCGGATTCAAATAAGTTCGTCGGATTGGATTAAACCAACTCGATGATAGCGGTCTCTGCCGCATCGCCGCGGCGCTCGCCGAGAAGATAAATTCTCGTATATCCGCCGCCCTGGCCTTTTTCTTCCTTTCTCGCCGCATACTTGGGTGCCAGCTCGTTGAAGAGTTTATCCATCAACGGGTGCTGCACGTCCGCCGTTCTCGCTTTGTAGGCGCTCTTCTTCTCGTTAAAGCCCTTGATTTCCTGCAAATCATAGGTCTTTGCCATAATCGCGCGACGAGCTGCAAGTTTCTTGGGACCATCTTTGATATTCGTGGCTTTGATTTCCTTGCCTTTCTTATCCGTCTTGGTCACTTCAAATTCGATATTGTCGTCATAGGTGTTGACGGCTTTGGTAATCAATTTTTCAACATAAGATTTCAGTTCTTTGGCTTTTGCGGCGGTCGTTTCGATTTTGCCGTACCAAAGCAGCTGGGACGCCTGGTTTCTCAAAAGCGCCGCTCTCTCTTTGGAAGTTCTTCCCAATTTACCGGGCATAATTTTAATCCTCCTGTTTATTTAATGACAGACCGTAAGACTCCAATTTCTGAATGACTTCGTCCAGAGATTTTCTGCCGAGATTTCTCACTTTAAGCATATCGTCTTCCGTCTTCTTGGTTAAGTCTTCTACCGTATGAATATTTGCTCTCTTCAAGCAGTTGTACGAGCGGACGGAAAGATCCATCTCCTCGATTGCCATTTTGAGAACCTGCTGCTGTTTGTCGTCCTCCGTCTTGACAAGGATATCCATGCCCTTGATCGTCTCGGAAAGATTGACGAACAAACTGATATGATCCTGCATGATCTTCGCGGCCAGAGAAATGATTTCCTTGCCGGAAAACGTTCCGTCCGTCCAGACTTCGAGCGTCAGTTTATCATAGTCTACCGCCTGCCCCACGCGCGTGGGTTCGACCGTGTAATTCACTTTCTGCACGGGCGTATAAATCGAGTCGACTGCAATATAATCGACGACGGGCTGTTTATTCTCTTTCGCGGGCTTATAACCGCGGCCGCGGCCTATGGTCAATTCTACATCGAACTTCCCGCCTTCGTCGATCGTACAGATATACTGATCCTTATTCACGATCTCGATTTCAGCGTCTACGTTGAGATCCTCGCCTTTGAGCTCGGCAGGGCCCTCTTTATAGATATGCAGAACCTTTTCATAGTCTTTATCGACGACCTTTGTTTTAATGGCAAGCGATTTTAAGTTGAGGATGATTTCCGTGACGTCCTCTTTGATGCCTGCGACGGCGGAAAACTCGTGCTTTACGCTGCCGTCCAGAAATTTGATCCCTTCCACCGCCGCACCGGGCAGAGCGGAAAGCAAGATTCTTCTAAGGCAGTTTCCTATTGTAAGACCGAAACCTTTCTCCAAGGGCTCGCACACGACTTTCGCATAGAAATCGTCGTTTTCGAGTACTTCGAGTTTGGGCATATCCATTTCGATCATTATGCAACCTCCTTATTCGGTTCGATTATTTGGAGTACAACTCGACAATCATATGC
>CAKXBD010000184.1 GCA_934871445.1 uncultured bacterium
CTTTTGTCCGTTGCTGACTATCCTTTTGTGGCGGAGAGTATCCGAACGGAAATTCTGAAAAAGCTCTTGCGCCGCGGAGTGGTTTTGGAGAGCTCTTCGGGGGTATATATCGATGCGACGGCATTTGTGGAAAGCGGAGCCGTCCTGTCGCACGACGTGACTGTTACGGGCAGGAGCCTCATCAAGAGCGGCGCGCGGATTCTTCCGTATACGGTGATAGAGGGCGGCTGCGTGGAGAACTTTTCGGTGGTGGGGCCGTTTGCCCATATACGCGCGGGGGAGAAAGCGTAAAATCGATCGAACTCTGTGCCGTACGTATGGTAAATTGGCGTTTTTGAATAAAAAAGGCTTGACAAGCGGAGGGAAAAAGTGTACAATGGAAAAAAATTGAAAATACCTCGGAGACATCATGAGAAGAAAAATAAAACGTTTTGCCGCTTGTTTCGCGGCCGCGTCGGCAGTAACTTTTTCCGTATGGAGTTTCGCTTCGTGCGATATCAGCATGCAGCAGGAATCGGGCTATACAGAGGGCAGGTATGCGGTGACGAGCGAGTTTTCGGACATCGAAATCGATGCCGACGGCGGAGTGAATTTTACGCTTTCTTACGGCGAGGAGTTTGAAGTAGACTATTCGGAAAGCGAGCAGGAAAAATTCGACTTTTCGATAGAGGGCGGGACGCTGGTGATTTCTCAGCGCCGTTCGGTCGCGTCTCTTCTCAATTATAAGGAAAAGACATTGAATATCGTCGTGCCGAAAGAGAATAAGATCTCTTCGGTCTCGGCGGACGTAAACGGTGCTTTCACGTGTGATCTGACGGGCGATTACCGGACGCTCGCATTTGAGACGGCGGGAAAATTCACGGCGGATTTCACGGGCAGTGCGGAGACGCTTTCGGTCGAATGTATAGGGAGTGTGGATTTCAAAGACCGCGCGTTTTCGGCGAACACGGTTTCCTTCAACTGTACGGGAGCCTTAAATTTTGAAATCACGTGCAACGTATTGTTAGACGTGGAGTGTGCCGGTTCTTGCGGAGGCACATATTACGGCGATTGTAAGGTTGAAAAGCGAATTGTCGGTGCGGATACGGTCGTGAAGGGAAATTAAAGAAAGCCTCCGTTTTCTTCATCGGAAAGCGGGGGAATTTTTTCAGATAAGGATAAGGAGAAAAGGACATGACGACGGAGAATTTTACGGTAGAATCGCTGTATGACGGACTCCCTCTTTCCTGTACGGCATATTTGCCGGAGGGGGAAGCGAAGGGAATTTTTCAAATCGTGCACGGCATGTGCGAGTATAAGGAACGCTATGACAGTTTTATGCGTTATCTTGCGGAAAACGGCTTTGTAGCGGCGGCGCACGATCATCGCGGCCACGGCAAGAGCGTGAAAACGGAAGCCGATCTCGGCTGGTTCGGAGATAAGCGCGGCCGCGCGGTTGTCGAGGACGCGGTGCAGATAACGCGGAAGCTCAAAGAAAAATACCCGTCTCTTCCCGTGACGCTGTTCGGTCACAGCATGGGTTCCATGGTCGTCAGGTGCTATATAGCCGACTATGACGATGAAATTGATAAATTGATTGTCTGCGGCTCTCCGAGCAAAAATCCTTTGGCGGGAGCGGGCATCGCCATGGCGAAAGCGGTGGCGCTGGCGCGGGGCGAACGGTACAGGAGCGGGACACTCGCCCAGCTTTCGACGGGCAGCGGGGACAAAAAATTCCCGGGCGAAGGAAAGAACGCTTGGCTGACGCGGGATAAGGAGATCGTGGAAAGATATAATGCCGATCCGCACTGTAATTTTATTTTCACGTGTAACGGTTTTGAAAATCTTTTCCGCCTCATGAAAAAGACGTATGATAAAAGGAGGTATGCGGCGAAAAACCGCCGCCTTCCGATATTTTTTGTTTCGGGGAGCGACGATCCCGTTCTGATTGACGAGGATAAATGGCTGAAAGCGCAGGACACGCTTCGCGAAATCGGCTATGCGAACGTATCGGGAAAGTTTTATCATCAGATGCGGCATGAAATTCTCAACGAGCTGGGAAAAGAGGAAGTATATGCCGACCTTTTGGAATTTGCCTCCCGTTCCGCGGATGTATACTGAATTGTTAAGCCTTGAAAACAGGAGACTTTTTTTGCATAAACACTTGACAAAAGGGTGTAGGGGGCTTATAATGAAAGTATAAAGAGCGGGGGGATGTTTGCAAAGTGCAGAAAAAATTTATCCTTTCGCCGGAGGCATTATGGCAAGAAAGAAAATGAGTTTTTTGATGAGGCTTATACTGACGGCGGTGGCGCTGGTAGGCGCCGTGCTGGCGGTGACGGGATTTGCTCTCGATTGGGTCAAATACAGTATAGATACGGTGCTCGGCGGCGGTACCTTGCCCGCCTATTTGCTGAAAGACCTTGCGGATCTCAATTCCAAGATGGGCGACCACGGCTTCGAGATGTTTGGGGCGATGAATTCGTTCGCATACATAACGATGATTTTGTCGATCGTATCTTTTGCCGCGGTATTGCTGAGCAAGTTTCTTCACTTGGGCTTTTTGCGGCCGGTAGCGGGATTGGCGGGAATTTTGACGGTTCTTTCCACGATTTTGCTGATTGTATTTACCGCGATGTTCTGTTCGAAAAATGCGGGAATCGATTTGGGAGGCCTTGCTAAAGGGGAACTTGTCTGGGCAGTCGGACCCATTTTAATGGTGATAGGCGGATTTCTTTCCGGCCTTTGCGCATTGGTGTCCTATAAAAAATAGAAAAAGGAAAGTAATTTTATGCTTGAAAGGGCGTCGCGGAATTTCCGCGGCGCCCTTTTGCATAAATCGACCTCGTTGGGCGCATACTGTTTTTAGGAGGAAAATTATGCGTATTGTCAATATTATTTCTTATATATTGGTTTTACTCGGCGCGGTAAATTGGGGGCTGTTCGGCATATTCGATTTCAACCTCGTTTCCGCGATCTTCTCGGGCGCCCGCAGCGTCGGTTCGATTATCATCTATTCGATTATTGCGGCGGCGGCACTCTGGTTGATCATCTCTCCGTTCCTCACGCGCGGGAGACTGCTTTTGGGCGACGGCCGCAGGGACGACTGAGGGATTTGAAAGAACGGATTTTCCGACAAGGGAAATTCGTTCTTTTTTGTTCGTGTTGTCCTTTCCCTTGTTTCAATCCTGAAAATTTTACTCGTGTTTTCCGTTCCCTTGTTTCAATCCCGAAAATTTTGTTCGCGTTATCCTTACCCCGTCTCGATCTCGAAAATTTTTGTTCGCTTTGTTCATTCTCCGTCTCAATCCCAAAAATTTCTGTTCGTGTTATCCTTTCCCCGTCTCGTTCCTGAAAATTTCTGTTCGTGTTGTTTTTTCCCCGTCCCGTTTCCGAAAATTTCTGTTCGCGTTATCCTTTTCCCGTCTCAATCCCAAAAATTTCTGTTCGTGTTATCCTTTTCCCGTCTCGATCCCAAAAATTTCTGTTCGGTTGTCCTTTTCCCTCGTTTCATTCCCGAAAATTTTTGCTCGTGTTTTTCTTTCCCCCGTTTCATTCCCGAAAATTTTTGCTCGTGTTATTCTTTCCCCGTCTCGTTCCTGAAAGTTTTTGTTCGTGTTATCCCTTTCCCGTCTCAATCCCAAAAATTTCTGTTCGGGTTATCCTTTACCTCGTCTCGGTCCCAAAAATTTCTTTCGGCGGTTGTTCTAAATTCCGGATTTTTTGCGTTTATTAAAAGAGGAGAAAAACAAGGCTCAATCCCTTTTGCCGTAAGGGAAAAAGGGCAATTAAAAAACAGAGATGTTTTGTGTTCGATATGTGTTTGTCATGTGTTTTTCTCGTGTTAGAAAAAAACAAAAAAAAGGAGACGGAACGTGAGGAAAACAAAGGGATTGAGGGCACTTTTCACCATGGTGGGCTCGGTGATCGGGGCGGGCTTTGTTTCCGGTAGGGAACTGCTGCAATTTTTTGGATATTTTCGCATTTCTACTGTATATTATACAGGAT
>CAKXBD010000185.1 GCA_934871445.1 uncultured bacterium
CCGTTTTCGTCGGAGCAGCCGAAAAGATTGTTTCTCGTCATAACCAGCTCTATTTTCAACTTTTCCTCTATTACTTCTATTTCTGCCCTATACGGGGGAAACGCTATTCTTTTCCCGTTCGCTATTATCAGCGCACAGGCGAGGTCTTTACTTTCCAATAAATATTTCCCATTCGGCATAGGTACGTTCAGCGTAACCCTGCCCCCATAATACGGCAAGCCCTGTAAGCAGAGATCCCCCGCTTTCAGTTTTTCGGCAAGAGGGATAACCGTATCTTTCTTTTCTCCTTTCCTTACTCCGAATTTCCCGCACAAAAATATCCCTTCTATCCCCGTCTCCTCATAGAAATCAAACGATATTTCTATCTCATTTTCTCCACTTCGGAACAACTCAAACGGAATTTCCGTTATCCGAAAACAATTATCTATTTTCGTCCGTTTCGCTTTCGATATATCCAATTTTTGTCCGTTCAGAAGTATTTGAGTATTCCTGTATTCCTCCGTCATTATCCCCGATTCTTCGGGAATACTTTCGCAGTCAAAACGATAGACGAGAACCGCGCGGCAGTATTTTTTATCCTGTATGGGAAAATATTTCTTTTTGTACCACGGCTGTATCATTTCCCCGTGGCGCGCTTCCAGACCGAATTTCTCTCTTATTTTCCTATCTATATTTAAGACATAATCATTTCCCTGTCTTTCGCCGTCTATGTAAAATTCCGCATTATCGAGGACAAGGAAATTCGGCTCGTCAAGGCTATAATCAAAACTTTCCGGCAACGAAACCGCTTCGATCGCTTTCTTTTCCTCCCGTAACGGTTCTTCCTTTCGGGTAAGGAATAAGACATACTCCTCGTCGCGGTCAAAGTGTTTTTTGATTTTCAAGCCCTCGTTCGTTCGAATATACTCCGCCGCGCGGTATTCTCCCGTGCGAAGGTCGATTTCCATACAATTCAGATTTGTACGAACGACAATTTCGGCATCGAAGCTTTCTTCCCTCGAACTGTTGAGGAACAATATAATTTTCTCCGCTCCCATGACCCGTTTGGAAACAATCAACCGCCGTTCCTCCGTTTCCACCTCGGTATCCCTGATATATTCATATACCCTTTCCACGTCGAAATCCGTCTTTACCGCCCCTGAAAGCTCGTCCGTAAAATCGTGCGCTTCCCCGTCCAGATAACAAGGCTTTTCTCCGACCACATATACTTTTCCGCCTTCTTTTATAAATTCGTTCAACTCTTTCAACGTCGTGGAACGGAGATTGAGATTCCCGTTCAGAATAATCTTTTTATATCCCGCTTTTCCACAGCGCAGCACCTCACCTTCCGCTTTCCCGTACTTTGCGAAAAGTCCTTCGTCTATATAGTCCACTTCCGCCCCGCGTAAAAGTAAGCCCTTATATAATTCGTAATATTCCTTTTCTATCCTCTGATATAACGGCTGCGTTGCCGCAAAGCAATCTTTATACGCATATTCGTTTGTCAGTCCCCAAGTAGATTCCACGGGATTAATGATTGCCGTATCTATTGCGCTCTCCCCGAGCGTCATCAAATAATGCATCCGCGCAAAATAATCTTCTACCGTGGAAAAATCTTTATACCAGGCGGACTGATGTAATATAGACGCGGGATAATCCCGTTTTGCTTCCCCTTTCATCGTATACCACGAAAGGTGCGGACAGCGCAAAGTAACTCCCGTGGCGCTCTGCCAATCCCCCGTGTGTTTATAATCCGCAAGCCGCATCTTCCAGCCCGTTGCCGCGTACAATTCATCCAAAACAAATTTCTTTCCGAGCTGTCTCGCCGCCGAACGCACTAACGCAGGCACGTTGTACGCGTAGTTCAATTCGCAAAGATTATCCATTCCCGGATAGTCCATGTACTCGTAATACCTCATTACGCTCCCGCACATCGTCGTCTGCGACGCAAGGTTATCCTCGTGCAATACGTGCCCCGTCACCAAGAGATTATTTCTTCTGCACCACTCGTAATACGGCTTCGCAAAATTCTCTAAAAATAGTTCCTCCTCTACTTCTATAAAATCATACATCTCCTTACAAAAAGGCTCCCCTGCTTTTCCGAGCCATAACAGCGGCAGTCTGTCCTCTATCTTATATCCTTTCCGGTTCTCAAATTCCTTAAACAAGCAATAGGTATACGGAATTTCTTTCTCTTTATCCTTTTCCTTCCTCCCAAATCCGTTCAATAAAGGTCCGCGGTGCGGCTCGTCCGTGAAAATTCCCATGATCTCTTTTCCGAATTTATCTCCGAGAGACTTCTTATATCTCTCGTGCGTCAGCTCGATAAATCTCTCCGTCGCTTCCAAATTCATTGTATCGATATATGTATACCCGTTATAGAAGCTATCCCCCTGCATATAAATATATCGGAAAGACAATACCTTCTCCCCTTCTTTCGCTTCTTTCGGACAAGAAATCTTTCGATACCTCTTTACTCCCCGGCCCTCCGTTTCTACCGCAAACAGTCCGAGAAAATTTTCCGGCCGGATATATTTTGTCCGGTCGGTTATTTCTTCATATATCATCGATTTCGCGCGAAATTCTTTCGCCCGCGTCACTTCTCCCCCGCACGTCCCGCTAGGCCAACGGTCTTCGTCGTACAAGTATGCCTCCATTCCCTTTTCTCGCAACTTCTCCGCCGCATACCCGATCAATTCCTGCCATTCCTCAGACATATATTCCGTTTCCAAGCCCGTTCGGGAATGTAAAAACGCTCCACCGAACCCCATTTCTTTCAGACAGTTTATCTGAAATTCCAACTCCTCTTTCTCTATCTTTCCGTTCCACGCCCAAAACGGCTTTCCCCGATATTCCGCACAGGGGTTTTTCAATTCCTCGAAATCCATTCCCATATCCTTTACTCCGCTATCTCTATTCCTTTCGGGACTTTTATCTGCTTTTCTATCCGGCCCTCTCCGTCCGTTTTATATTCCACTTCTATTCTTCCGAACGGCGTCGGACAGCTTCCTTTCACGTGCTTTAATCCGCTCAAATGCGGTTCTATCCGCACTTTTCGGAACCCCGCTTCCTCCGCCTTTATTCCCAGCACCTCTTCCCTCAGGTACCCGATTACTCCCGACGACCACCCATGGCAGAGACTATGACGGAAACCTTTGTAACAAAACGCCCCGTAATCTCCGTGCACGTCCTTTTCTCCTTCTTTCGGCTGTTCGTCTATCCTCGACGCGCCTTCCTGCCATTTCACGTCGAAATCTTCCCAAAACGTCGTCGCTCCAAGATTCAACATTCCTCCATAATACTCTTTCAGCATTTTTAACGCTTTCTCGTATTCCCCAAGCTCCGCGCACGCCGTCAGGATTTCATAGCTCATAAACGTCGACATTCCCTCTGCTCCCCCTTTCAACAAGACTTCTCGGTTATGCTCCGTTCGTTCCCCAGACCATACTCCCAAGCCTGCGATCTGTTTATATTTCTTTACTTCGTATTTTTTCCGTTCCAGCTTCTTCAACAAGCTCTCGCAAACTTCGCTTTCCCGTCCTAATTCTTTCATCAGCTCTTTCGTCTTTTGCAGCGCGATTCGCAAAAGATAATTCACTCCCGCTTGCTCGTCCTGCTTCTTTACCTCCTCCTCTCCTCCCTCGTAATGCGTCGGCCAATCGATAAAGTTATATCCGAAATGCGTCTCTCCTTCCTCGTCTACATATTTCTCAAACTCGGATATCAACCCTTCCGCATATGTAAGCTGTTCCCGGGCAAACTCCCTGTTTCCGCTGTAACGGTAATTATCACTTAAAATAATCAGCCACCACATCGAATACATCGGTATTCCGTTTATCCATTCTCCCGGCGGCGTCTGCTCCTTCGCATACCGCAACGACCTCTCCGTTTCGGGGAGCGTTTCATACAGGCTCTGCGCCGCTTTCATCTCCGGGTATATGTCTCCTATCCATACCAATCGGTCGCGCTTAATTCCGTCCCAATAAT
>CAKXBD010000186.1 GCA_934871445.1 uncultured bacterium
AAACTCATGCACGCTGCGGCAATCATGGGATTGAGCTCGATATTCGCGAAGGAAAATACTCCGGCGGCGACGGGGATTGCGATACAGTTATAAATAAATGCCCAAAAAAGATTTTCCTTGATATTTCTTACGGCCGCTTTGCTTAAATCCACCATCGTACTGACCGAGCGCAAATCCCCGCTTACCAAAACGACGTCCGCGCTGTCGATTGCAATATCCGTACCCGTTCCCATCGCTACGCCCACATCGGCGGCTTTCAGGGCGGGACTGTCATTGATTCCGTCTCCGACCATCGCGACATATCCGCCCACTTCCCTGACGCGTTCGACCGCTTTCGTTTTATCTTCGGGAAGCGCCTCTGCAAAATATTCCTCGATTCCGACTTTTTCCGCGATTGCCTTTGCTACGTTTTCGCTGTCGCCCGTGAGCATCGCCACGCGAATTTTCCTTGCTTTCAGCGATTCTACCGCTTCGGCGCTGGTCTCTTTCAAGGTGTCCGCAATCGCAAAGATCGCCAAAATCCGTTTATCGTCGGCTAAAAATACGACCGTCTTTCCTTCTTTGGAATACAGCTTTTCGCGTTCGTAGGCATATTTCTGAATCGTATTTCCGAGAAGTTTCCGATTGCCCAACCGATACAAGGTTCCCCCGTACTCCGCGGACGCCCCTTTTCCCATTTCGTAACGATAGTTCTCCGTCTTGAAATTTGTTTCGGGAGCTTTTCCTTCGGCATAGGCTTTGACGCATTCCGCAATCGGATGATTGGAGTGAGCCTCTATGGACGCCGCAAGTCCCAAAATAAATTTTTCTTCGCCTGCCAAGAGCTCAAAATCGGTCACCTGAGGCGCGCCGACCGTAAGGGTTGCTGTCTTGTCGAGGAGTACGCAGTTCACGTTCTGAGCCTTTTGCAGGGCCTCTGCGTCCTTATATAAAATTCCCAAAGACATTCCCTTGCCCGTTGCCGCCATGACTGCCACGGGCGTAGCGAGACCGAGCGCGCAGGGGCAGGAAATGACGAGCACGCTGATGGCATAATTTGCGGCGGCGCCGACGTCCTTTGTCATTGCGAACCATACGGCAAAAGTAATCAACGCGATAAATGTGACGGCGGGAACGAATATTCCCGCAATTTTATCGGCGATCTTCTGTAACGGAGCCTTGCTTGCTCCCGCTTCCTTTACCATGCGGACAATTTGAGAAAGCGTGGTTTCCGCACCTACCTTTTCCGCAATGACTTTGACAAAACCGCTCTTGACGATATCCGCACCTGTCACGGCGTCGCCCTCTCCGAGTTCGACGGGCATACTTTCGCCCGTAATCGCCGCTCTGTCTACAAATGCGTGCCCTTCGACGATTTTCCCGTCTACGGGAATATAGTCGCCCTGTTTTACAACGAGAAGGTCGCCTGCAACAATTTCGGAAAACGCGATGACCGACTGCACTCCGTTTCTTTCGACCGTCACGGTATCCGGCATGAGCTTGATGAGCTTTTCCACTTCCTCGCCCGTCTTACGACGGGATTTTTCTTCCAGCCATTTTCCGAGCGTGACGAGCGTCAAAATCATCGCCGCCGACTCATAGAACATATGTGCGTGATGAAGGCTTCCTGCATATACGCGAGTCGTCAATATCAAGCTGTAAATAAAGGAAGCGGCCGAGCCCAAAGAAACGAGCGTATCCATATTCGGGACGCGCTTCAAAAGCGCCTTCGTCCCGCTTGTAAAAAAGCGAAAATTAATGACGACAATAATAATCGTCAAAACAAGCTGTACTGTATAGTTTACGATATTAGAGGGCTGGGGAAGGCCTATCATTTCTCCCATGGAAAAGTAAAGTAAAGGGACGAGAAAAATCAGGGAAATGAAAAAGCGCCGTTTAAGCGTATTCGATTGGGGCTTTTTCTTTTTCCATTCAGAAGCGTCGAACAAAGACGCGCCGTAGCCCAGTTCCTTTACGGCGGCAATAATCTGCTCGCGGGTGACGGTGGTTTCGTCGTATTCGACGTTCATCGATTCGCCCATCAAAGAGACTTCAGCTTTTACAATCCCTTTCATTTTATTTAATGTTCGTTCTATACCTGCGGAACACGCGGAACACGTCATTCCGGTTACCGTAAATTTTTCTTTCATGAAAACTCCTTCGCTCTTTAAGCACCTTATTATAACATACCAATATGAAAATTGTCAAGCATTTCCATTATTAACCATGGTGTAAAAATGTCTATTTTCAAAAATTATGATAACGCAAAAAAGCGGGATGCTAACGCAACCCGCCCAAATATGCGATTCAGACGATTAATTTTTCTTGTCTTCTTTCTGAGCAACAACCTCTACGCCGTCATAGTAGCCGCAATTTTTACAGACTCTGTGCGCCTCAGTCAATTCGTGACAATGAGGGCATTCCACCAATGTGGAAGCCGTCGCTTTATAATTCGCAAATCTTTTATTCGTTCTGCTCTTGGATTGTTTACGCTTGGGTACTGCCATATTTACACCTCTTGTTTAATATTCTTTGATTTTTCCGCCGTTTAATTTGTGTACCGAATGTCCTGACAATTTTCGCCGCAGGAGAGCGTACGCGGCATACTCGACATAATCGCGTCGTTGACCGCGTTCGTAAGATCAATGACGCCGCCCGAATAGGCATAATCTTCTCCGCCCTTAAAGGGTTGGAAATAAGCGTCTAATTCCCCTTCCACTCTCTCGGATGTTTCTTTGAGACATCTGGAACACTGTCCTTCGAGTGTATAGAGAACTTTTCCCCGCAGTTCCAGCGAATCGTCCTCAAAAAGCTCATATTCTGCCTCGATTTTTACGGGAGAGGAAAACTTTACGAAGGGAATATCAATCAGATTTTCGGGAGCCTCGTATTCAAATTCAAGAGTTCCCGAATACTTCTTCTGCGCATTGAGTTTTCTTACATCGATAATCATCATAAAACCGACTATAAAAGTATATTATATTTCCGACTGTTTGTCAACTTTTTTTCAAGGAATTTACGCAAATTTTACAGCAATTCCATAGTTTCTCTTGCGATAACGAGCTCTTCATTGGTAGGAATAATCAAAACCTTGACTTTGGAATTCTTTCCGGTAATGTCGCGGATACTGCCGTTATTCTTTTCTGCGTTCTTCTCTTCGTCGATTTCTAAGCCGAGATACTGCATGTTCTCACAGATTCCTTTTCTTACGCCGGGAGTATTTTCTCCGACTCCCGCCGTAAAGACGATACAGTCTACTCCGTTCATCGCCGCCGCATACGCGCCTACATACTTTTTACAAGCGTAAGAGAACATTTCGAGCGCAAGCGCCGCCCGCTTATTGCCCTGAGCGGCTGCGGTCGTAAGATCGCGGAAATCGCTGGAAACGCCGGAAACTCCGAGCATACCGCATTTTTTATTGAGATAGGTAAGCATTTCCGAAACATTCATGCCTTCCTTTTTGGCGATATATTCCGCCGCGGCGTAATCGATGTCTCCGCTTCGCGTCCCCATGGGAACCCCCGCAAGAGGCGTAAATCCCATAGAAGTATCCACACATTTCCCGCCGTTTACCGCCGTAATCGAAGAACCGTTTCCGAGATGACAGGTGATGATTTTTAATTCCTCAGGCTTTTTGCCGAGATATTTGGCTGCCTCTCTCGAAACGAATTTATGACTGGTTCCGTGCGCGCCGTATCTTCTCACTTTATACTTTTCATAGTGCGCGTAATCTATGGCGTACATATATGCATAATCGGGCATGGTGAAATGAAAGCCCGTATCGAATACGAGTGCCATGGGCGTCTTGGGCATAGCCGCCTGACACGCTTTGACGCCGACGATCGCCGCAGGATTGTGCAAAGGAGCCAAGTCTTTAATTTCTTCCATCAAAACCATGGCTT
>CAKXBD010000187.1 GCA_934871445.1 uncultured bacterium
TGTCTACCCTTATCGCGGGCGAAAATTCTTATTATGGGTTCCCCCTCGACATTCATCCGATTGTCCTGTATTACAACAAAGAAATTGTAGGCGATAACCCGTTGCCTACCAGTTATACCGAACTGATGACTCTTGCTCAGAAGCTTACGAGCGGAGACGTATGGGGGCTTCCTATTTCCACGCTTTGGCCGACCGAATTCACTTATACCACCGCACTTTATCAGGCGGGGGGAGAAGAAATAGATACGGAAACCAGCCAGCCCAAGTTCAATTCGGAGGCCGGGGCGGAAGCTGCGGAAAATTTGCGCGATATCATCTATAAGTATGAAGTTTCCCCCGCAAATTTACAGACGGACGCCGATCTTCAGCTCTTCACTTCGGGAAAAGCGGCGTTTCATATTCAGGGCTGCTGGCAGCTGCTTGCGCTTGAAGAAGCTCTCGGTGACGATCTCGGGGTTATGAGCCTTTCCGGATTGCTTACGGACAAAAAGGACGGAAACTATCGTCAGGTTATGGCGCGTTCGCACGTATTTACCGTAGCGAGACAAAAGCGAAACATCAGCCAGCGCAAGAAAGAAGCGATGGTTACCTTTATCAAATGGATGGGCGAGAACTCCGCCGAATGGTCGAACGCGGGTCAAATTCCCGCATTCAACGCCGCGCGCGAAACGGACGAGTTCAAAAATGCGCCTTATGTCAATGATTTCGGCGATCCTTCCGTATTCCGTACCGCGGCTTCCGCTGCATATTTCGAATCGGGATATGAAACTGTGTTCCAATATGTGACGACCATTATGACGAGTGCAACCTCCAATATTGCCGAACAGCTTCAAAAGGCGGAAGAGGAGGCCAAGAGAGCCGTTAATACCGAAATGAACGGTTAATTACAGGCATTTTTCAGAGGTGGCGAACATGAATGAAAAAAACACGGATACGTCCGGAAAAACCGTTCTCAGGAAGCTGAAACTCTTCAAACGGCAATTTCACGGCTTTCTGTTCGCGGTGCCTTTCCTTGTGATTTTTGCCATATTTTTTATCTATCCCTTTTTCAGCGGGATTATACAGAGCTTTCTCAATAAACGCGGGGAATTCGTCGGCTTCCAAAATTATAAAAACATTTTATTCAGCCAAGACTTCACCTATCGCGCGGACTTCTTCCGCGGACTGAAAAATACATTGATCTTTGTCGTATTTTCTGTCCCTTTGCTCATCGTCATTCCGCTCTTTATCGCTATTTTGATTGACATTCAACCCAAGGGATATAAGTTTTTCCGCGCTTTGCTGTTCATGCCGACGGTATTTTCTATTTCTTCGGTCATTCTCATGTGGAAGCGCGTACTTGAAGTGGAAACAGGCTTCATTAACGGTGTTTTGAAATTTCTTAATTTGAATCAGATCAATTTTTTGGGCTCTCAGCCATGGGCATGGATTTCTTTACTGCTCGTCACCGTATGGTGGACGATGGGTACGAATATCGTCATTCTCGGCGCGGGACTGAAAAATATCGATAAATCCGTATATGAGGCCGCTTCGATTGACGGCGCATCGTATATCAGAACAGTGTTCTCGATTACGCTTCCGCTGTTGGTCGGACAGCTTATCGTCGTGTTGATCATGACCCTGCTCGCTTCTTTCAACGTATACGGACAGCCTGCTCTGTTGACGTCGGGAGGTCCCGAACGGAGTACGCAGGTACTTCTCATGGTAATTCTCGACAACTTATACGACCGGCCTTACGTTGCGGCAGCGATGTCGCTCATGCTCGGCGCCGTTATGATCGTGATCAGTTTGGCGCAGGCGGCTATTATGCGCAGGAGGAGGGATTGATATGACGACGGCGAAAGCGAAGATGAAGACAAAATTCAATATGGGCGAACGTCGCCGCAAACTCATAGCATTTATCTTACTGACAATCATCAGCATTTTCTGCGTGCTGCCTCTCTTATGGGCGTTCGGTACCTCGTTCAAGAAAAATGCGCTGACCGATGTCGCTTCTATTATCCCGAAAGAATTTACTTTCAACAATTACGTACAGCTCTTTTCCAATAAAGATGCGCCCGTTTTTCGTTGGATGTTAAACAGTGTGTTTATTTCCAGCGTACACACGATTCTTTATTTGATCGTCGCCGCGCTGGCGGGCTTTGCTTTCGGCGTAGCGGAGTGGAAGGGGCGCAACGTCGTATTCGGATTGTTGCTCGCGACGGCGCTGATCCCCAATGTCATCAACCTTGTTCCTCTCTATAAGCTCATTACCAATATGGAACTGAACGGCAATGCTTTGGCGCTCATTCTTCCCGGATTGGGCGGAGTATTGTATATGATGTTGATTCGTCAATATTTCCTCTCTGTCCCCAAAGAACTCGTTGAAGCGGCTCAATTGGAGGGAGCGGGAATGTTCAGAATTTTTTTGCAGATCGAAGTTCCGCTCTGTAAGTCTGTGTTTATGGTCGCGGCGATGATGACTTTTATCGGAAACTGGAACGATTACCTTTGGCCGTCGATTGCCATGGCCGGCGTAGAAAGTGAGTATCTTACCCTTCCGCTCGGCATTGCGAAACTGCTTGGCGATAACAACATTCAGTACGGCATGACTATGGCGGGCGCCGTAACGTCTATGCTTCCCACGCTCATCGTATACCTGTTCCTGCAAAACAAGGTTATAGAGAGCGTCGCAAACAGCGGCTCAAAATCTTAACGTGTTTAATTTATCGGAGAAATTGACTTTATGAATCTCAAAAACATTACCGTAACGGATGTTACCAATATCGGTGATCCCTTTGTCCTGCGTGTAGGCAATAAGTATTATCTCTATGCAACTTGTTTCAAAAGCGGGTTCGATTATCGTACCTCTACCGACCTCGTTCATTGGTCCGAGCCCGAAAAAGCGTATACGCCGGGCGAACAAAGCTTCGGCTACACCGATTTTTGGGCACCCGAAGTCGTCGAACACAACGGGCGGTATCTCATGCATTATACCGCCCGCCGAAAGGGCGATGACACTTTGCTGATCGGAGTGGCTGCCGCCGATCGTCCGGAAGGACCGTTTGTCGATATTTTCGACGGACCGATGTTTGATTTCGGATATGCTGCGATCGACGGACACGTGTTCCGCGATGGAAAAGACAATTATCTTTTTTATTCGAGAGACTGTTCGCAGAATGTTGTCGAAGGTAGACGGGAAAGCCATATTTATGCCGTGCGTCTTGACGAATCGCTCACGCGCACGCAGGGAGAGCCCGTACTCATCTCCAAGCCCGATTGTCCGTGGGAAACCGTAACGGGCGATACGCGTTGGAACGAGGGAGCGTTTGTCGTAAAACACGACGGAATCTATTATTTGATGTATTCGTCGGGATTTTATGCCTCTCCGACCTATTCTCTCGGCTATGCCGTTTCGGACAACGTACTCGGTCCTTACAAAAAATCTGCGGACAATCCGCTGCTTCATTCGGAAGGAGACCTCAGCGGCCCCGGACACAATAGCGTCGTGGTTGCCGAGGACGGGACAAATTATTGTGTGTTTCACGTCCATACCGACCCCGCTCATCCGGGGGAGAACAGGCGCATGTGCTTTTGTCCCATAACATTCGACAAAGGGATTATCCGTCAGCTTTGAGCGGCACGGCGCTGCTCCGTTCGATATATAGAAGGAGTATTATTATGAAAAAACATTTTTTGGGACGTATTTTTTGTTGTCTGTGCGCCGCAGTGTTTTGTCTTGCCGGCTGTTCCGGCGGTGCATCCGATTCCGGAGACGTTTCCGACTCTTCGGAACCAGAACCGGA
>CAKXBD010000188.1 GCA_934871445.1 uncultured bacterium
AACGAGCGTATTCCCGACGAAATATTCGACTATGCGGACGAGGTCGCGCTTATCGACATAGAGCCGACCGAGCTTATCGAGCGTATGCGGGAAGGGAAGATTTATAAAAAAAATCGAGCCGTCACCGCCCTTGAAAACTTTTTTAAGACAGACAATCTTTCCGTTTTGAGAGAGCTTTCCATGCGCCGCAGTGCAGACCGCATAGAAAAACAGACGAATAACGGAGAGCTGAAAACCAAAGTTCTGGTATTGATCAGTCCCTCCCCTTCTTCGCAAAAAAATATTCGGGTAGCGGCACGCACGGCGGAGGCTTATCACTGTAAATTTTCGGCGATGTATGTCGAAACGAGCGGTTCATTGAGCGACGAGGCTGCCGCCAATCTGAAACGCCACATGGCACTAGTGCGCGACATGGGCGGCAATATGATCGTCAAATACAGCGAGGACGTCGTAGAGACGGTCGCGGATTATGTAAAGCTCGCGGGCGTAACGAATTTGATTATCGGAAAAACGTGGCAGTCCGTCGGAAAGAAGGTCGGGCTCGAAGATAAATTTATCGCACGGCTTCCCGATATAGAATTGCTCATCGTTCCCGACAATCAGCACTTCTCCTCCGGAAAACGTCCCGTACGGGATTTCTTTTCGAGAATTTTCAATCGGAATAAGCTGTTGCAGAAATATAAGACGGCAAACCGTATTCTCGATATTTCCGACCTCATCGAACGAGCGGCCGCCGAAAGAAAACCTACTGATTCCTTGGCCATGAAAATAGCAGAAGTTCTTGCGAGAGCTTTTGAACGGAGCTGCTCGGTCACGGACGGAGAGAATGTAACCGTCTCATGGAACGGCGAGGATATAAAATTTTTCGACGAAATCAATGAACGAGCAGTATTGGAATGGTGCCGTAAAAACGAAAAAACGGCCGGCCGTGGGACGGATACGCTTCGGGAAGCCAAAGCGATTTACTTTCCCATCCGCACGCGGAAAGAAATCGTAGTAATCGGTTTTTCCTGCCAGAAATCGAAAATGACGGTCACCGATCGACTGATACTTTTACAATTGGAAAGCCTCCTCAGAATCGTTTTCTGAGTAAAGTCGTCCCGAAAATATTCGGGACGACTTTTTTTGAAATTTCCCTTCTCCCTCTTTACAAACGTATTCTTTTGTGATAAAATATAACTGTCGGGAAATAAACGACGCGGTAAAAGCGATAAAAGGAGAAGTGCGATGATTTATTCGATTGAAAACAAGATACTTAAAATTGCGGTAGACACTTCGGGAGCCCAGCTTCAATCGGTTTATTCCAAAAAGACGGACACCGAATATCTTTGGCAGGGAGATCCCTCCTATTGGTCGGGTAGGGCGTATAATCTCTTTCCTACAATCGGAAGAATGTATAAAAATATGTATACGTATGAAGGACACGAGTATTCCATTCTCCCTCACGGAATCGCGCGTTATCGGGCCTTCAAGCTGACAGAACGCAGTGCTACCAAGCTGGTATTCAAACTCACCGATGACGTAGACAGCCTGAAACAATATCCTTTCCATTTTGTATTTACGATTTGCTATGAAATCAGAGGTGCTCGGCTGAATATTTCCTATCAGGTCGAAAATACGGATGAAAAGCCCCTCTTATTCGGATTGGGCGGACATCCGGGCTTCAATATTCCCTTTGGAAAGACGGGAGCTTTTGAAGATTACTACCTCGAATTTTTGGAAAAGACCAAAGTGCTTTTCTATCCCCTTTCTGAGGATAAATTCATGACGGGAGAAAAATTTCCCCTTCCCCTCACGGACGGAACCGTTTTACAGCTCAGTCATGAGCTGTTCGATAATGACGCCGTTATTCTCGGCAATACCTGTCGGGGCGTAGCCTTAAAGAGCAAGACCGATGCCCGTTATATTTCGCTCGATTACCCCGGTTTCCGCTATCTCGGCGTCTGGCATACGCCTCAGACCGATGCTCCTTATGTCTGCCTCGAACCTTGGTCGATACTGCCCGCTACCGACGGAATGATTACCAATCTCGAAACAAAAGAAGATATGAATAAATTGGCCCCCGGTAAAATTTACGAAACTGTTTGGGGAATTGAAATTCACGAAGACTGAGAGCGAAAAAACAAATATGGAAATATAATTTAATTTCCTAAAACATTAAAATGAAACCACGGAGATTTTTGAAAGCCTCCGTGGTTTTTATATTTATACTCCAAAAGTCTATCTTTCAAAAGGTCTGTTAAACGAGCCTATTTCTATAAGATTATCCTCGGGATCTGCAATATAACAGGTTCTTTGTCCCCAAGGCTCCGTTGAGGGTTCTAAAACGGGGACGGCTCCTTTGGAAACAGCTTCTTCGTATACTTTATCGACATCTTCAAAAGTATCGACATATAAGGCGATTTCAAAATGCCCGTTCAATCCCCTGCCGATATATTCATATCTCTTGCCCGTCATTTTTTCAAAGTCCTCTCTGCCGTAAAGCATAAACAGAGTATTGTCCTTAATTAGATACACATGGGTGGCATCTTCTTTTTCTTTAATTTCAAAGCCCAAAACATCTCTATAAAAACGAATCATTTCGGACATATTTTTTACCATTAAACCGAATCCGTCTAATCTCATCTCAACGTCTCCTCACAATTTCGGCAACAATTATCTGTTTTTTGTTTTCTTCTCCGGACTCTTATCGTTTGCGGGCGTCAGTTTCTCTCCTTTAACGCGCCGCACCGGTAGGATTCAAGCAGCATTTCGAGATCTGCAATACGCTCTTCCATTTCCCGTCCCGCATCTGTATCTTTGACTCTCAGCCGCGTTTTCGACCTGCGGATTACTTCGGCTGTAGAATGAATATCCCTTTCGTTGAGCACCGCTTCTTCCGTGGAAACGAACGGTTCATGCGCGATGAGCTTCACCGTTCGGGAATCAGATACCAGTGTATATCCGGCAATTCCCGTCACCTTTTGATACGCGCGAGAAAATCCGCCGTCGATAATGATAACCTTTCCGCCGCAGTGTACGGGCGATTCTCCTTTTTTTACCTTTACGGGCACATGTCCATTTATGATATGTCCTCTGTCGGGATCGATACCAAATTCGCGGAAAATTCGTTCTACCGTCTCTTTATCGTCGCACAGACGATAATAGGCGTTTTTTTCCTCCGTATAGCTTTCTTTGTCCGCGAGAAAATATCTCTCGAAGGTAGTCATTTTATCCTTTCCGTAAAGTGGGGAATTTTCATTCGACCAGACGAACCACATGATATCCCGTCCATACTCCCGTTCCTTTTCGTCGGTCGAATATCTTCCCTTTCTTATCCAGCCTTCGAGCGCGTCGTATAAGGATTTTCCGAAATAGATCTTTCCCGCAATCTCCACGCGGCGGAAACTGCCGTCCTCGTCGAGCGGGACGCAGCCGTGATAGAGAAGATTTCCGTTATAAATCCGATACATACTTCCGCGGGAGAATAAAAACTCAACGTGTCTGCGGAGTTTTTCGCTGCCGTGAAAAGCTTCCCGCAATTTTGTACAGACTCTTTTTTCCCCCTCCGATAATTCATAGGGATTATCGGGATTGACGGTCGGGAAATTGTCGTCTACGAGAGAATATATTTTTCCGCCGACACAGACGGTCTTTTTTTCATGGTCGATTTTATCGAGAAAAACTCTCTCCGACAGATGAAATTCAGGACGTCTTTGAGCAAGCTGACCTTCTAATTTCAACTGAATGACGGCAATCGCCTTATGGATTTTTGCCGTCATTCTTCGTT
>CAKXBD010000189.1 GCA_934871445.1 uncultured bacterium
CCTATAATTTTCCCAATTTGTTTATACTTGATCGTAATCGCCGTAGGCTATCCTTTTCATTTGAATGTTGTTCAGAAGCACCTTATTATCGTGAAAATTGGCCCAGCGATATTACTGTATGGATAAACGACGTAGAAATAGCGACCTATTGTTCCCCAGGCGATTTTGGAGGAAAGCGCGGAATTTATACTCCGAGCTATTGGCAAATTAATAGCACTCAATTCGGTCTTTTGAAGAAATTTTCAATAGATGACGAGGGGTGTTATATCGATGATATTACAGATAATAAAAATCATCGCTTTGATGATCTACATTTAGATACAGCAAAATGTATCGAATTAAAAATCGGAATTAAAGAGGATGCCAAACATATGGGCGGTATCAATATTTTCGGAAAAGAATTTGGTAATTTTCATCAAGATATTCTCATGACACTATCTCGAAGTTAATAAAAACTGATTTGATTATTTATCGATAAAACTTTAATAAAATCCCCCACTAGTGGGGGATTTAGAATTCGAATTAAAGGCGCAAATACCGACGGAGTACTTAAATACTACTCCCGATTCCTTTTTTCATAGTTCCTCCAATATTTTCCCTATTTCTGCACACAATACCTCGATGATTTTTTCAGAATATTTTTAGATAAATATATGAGGTTCCTTCCATATCGTGTATGCTAAACTATTTGCGTCATTATTTTGATTTTTCGATTCAATGTTCTCTTTGTGCTATTCTCATGTATGATTGGCGGCGTTACATATATAACACAAAGGAGTTTTTTGTATATTTTACATAACTTGAAGTTAAAACCTTTTTCTGACCACCAGCATATCTCGTTTTTAACAAAACTCCGTTTCTCGGCGTTCTTGTTCTGTTATAAAAAACAGCGGACAAGATTGTCCGCTGTTTTTTAGTCTTATTTTTCAATTCTATTTAATTCTATTTTATGGCCTTTTCGACCATTTTTCCCATTTCTCCGAACTGTTTTTCCATTTCTCCCGCGAGAGCCAACTGTGTGCGGCAACGGACGAGATTATGTTCGGGATATTTGATCGCGAAATACGTATCGCCCGAAAGATAATCAGTCAAGAAACGCATGCCACATTCCACCGTCATGAGATACGCGCCATAGGGAAGTAATTCCTTCTCTTTTTCGGTAATACTATCTTTCACCGCACCGCAGTAACCCTTAGCGTAGGCCTCGAAAAGCCCGATATCGAAATGTACCTTTCCGAGATCCTTTTCGTCCTCTGCCGCGGTAGAGGCCCCGAAACGAATGGAATCGCCGAAATCATAAAGCATAGACCCCGGCATAATCGTATCGAGATCGATGACCGCGCGCGCTTCGTTCGTCTTTTCATCCATGAGTATATTGTTCAGCTTCGTATCGTTATGCGTGACTCGAAGGGGCAGACTCCCGTCCGCAAGCCCCTCTGTAACGTTCGCATACGTGTCCTTGTGTGACAGCAAAAAGTCGATTTCCCGCTTACAGTCTTTCGCACGGCCGCATTTATCCGATTCCAGCGCCGCGAGAAAATCGCGGAATCGCTTGGGGGTATCGTGGAAATGCGGGATTGTCTCCGTCAACAGGGAAGCATCAAATTCCGCAAGATAATTCTGAAATTCGCCGAACGCTTTACCTGAATTGAAAAACACTCTTTTATCCGTGACCTGCTGATAAGTGACCGTATTTTCAATAAACGCATATACGCGGTAACATTCTTCCCCTTTGAGAAACGGTTTGCCGTCTTTTGTGGGAATGACGTCCAGCGTCTCCACGCCGCGTTTTTTCAAATGTTCCGTCACGCGGCAAATATTGCGCATGAGATTATCGGGATCGGGAAATACGCGCGTATTCATCTTCTGCATGATATAGCGCTTTTCCGTCGTCGTCACGAGTAAAGTCAAATTGATATGTCCCTCTCCGTAAGGACGGATATCCGTCACTTCTCCTTCGAGAGAAAAATTTTCCGCCGCAGGCTTATAAGTCTTTATACATTCCGTCATGTATATACCCTCCGATCGCGTCCTTTACCTCTTGCAAATCTTCCCGATAGGTGATGCCGTACCACTTATCCGTATTTTTGAATACCTTCACGCTCGCCCGTCCCGTATCTACCGCTTTGGAAATGACGCTGGGAATAAAAAATTCGTCTTTTGCGAGATTTGCCGTCGAAAGGAATTTTTTATATTCCTCTTTCAAAATATCGAAAATATCCGTCGTCAGCCCCCAAAGATTCATGGATACGGGAGTATCGCCGGGAAGGACTACTTTCTTTCCGCCCAGTTCGCAGCTCCCGTCGGGGGCGATCTTCGTGACCTCCGTCACTTTTTTGAGATAGCCGTTTTCCGTCTCACATACCCCGCGAGAAACCGTACCGTTTTTGCTGAGCGTATTTTCGAGAAGATACGCCGTCATCGCGTATTCCCCCGCCCGTGCGGACGCAAGGTGCCTCTGAATTTCAAAAAACGCGTTATGCCCGTAATAATCGTCCGCATTGATGATCGCAAACGGTTCCTTTACAGTATCTGCGCAGCATAAAATCGCGTGGGCGGTGCCGAAGGGCTTGGTCCGGCCTTCGGGCAAATCCTTCATATCCTGCAAGACATATTCGACATCTATCGCCTTTGCAATACGATCTCCGACGAGGCGCTTGAAATCCGCCTCCATATCCTCGCGGACAATAAATACCGCCTTTTCAAATCCCGCCGCCTTCGCGTCGTGAACGGAAAAGTCAAGGATTCCCTTTCCGTCTGTCGTGATCGGTTCCGCTTGTTTCAAGCCTCCGAAACGACTGCCCATTCCGGCCGCCATAACCACCAACGTCGTCTTCATAAATTTATCACCTCGTATTGACTTTTCCCTTTCGGTCTGCTATAATTATACTATATCGAATACTATAAATCTATACATTTTTTTATCACACATCTATAAAATCCGATAATTTTTTGAGGCAAATCATGGAAAGTCCCGCTTATCGCGAATGTCCCGTTAAAAATGTACTCGCCCTGGAATCCCTATTCACTTTTTCAAAAAGAAAATTTCCCGACAATTACGCCTTCAAAGGAGAAAGTCACGATTTTACCGAAGTGGTCTGCGTCACCGACGGCAAAGTCGGGATTACCGCCGAAAAAAACGTCTATATCCTCTCCGCCGGACAAATGATCATACACCTTCCCGGCGAATTTCACGCAATTTGGTCCGACTGCGGCACAGAACCGGAAATCGTGATTTTTTCTTTCCGTTCGAGCGCTTTTCCCGAAATTTCCCGGCGAGTATTTGCTCTCTCCCCCGATAACGTATCGGAGATAAAATCCGTTTTTCGAGCCGCGCAAAAGGCCTTTCAGCTCGAAAATACCGACGTCAGAGAAATTCGGGAAGGTGCAGAGGCGGAAGCTTCTGCCGTCATCAAACGATTGGAACTCTTCCTTTTATCCGCTCTATCCTCCGACAATGCTGCCGCTTCTGAATACAAGGGACGAAGCGCGGAAAATTATTTTCGTATCCTCTCCGTTATGGAAGAACGGATTTCTGACGCACTCGATGCGGCTACCCTCGCAAAACTATGCAATATGAGTATTCCCGCACTCGAAAAAACCGTATTCCGATACTCCGGCTGCGGAGCAATGACTTACTATAACGTCCTGCGCATGCAAAAGGCTGCCGAGCTCCTTTCAACGGG
>CAKXBD010000190.1 GCA_934871445.1 uncultured bacterium
CACCCCTCCCCCACAAACACTGCGTTCTTGCGTTGATGGTGGTTATGTTTACCGTACTCACCTCGTTAGCCATCGTTGCATGCGGCGATAAAAATAAGCCCGAAGCTCCGCCCGAAACGGACGGGTCCGAGCTCGGCGTATATTATTATGCCGCGGACGGTGACGAGTATCAGCTCGCTTTAATAAGCGGCGGGCAATTTACGTTCCTTTTTTCTGATGAATATAAATCGGGGACATATACCCTCGACGGGCAAAATCTTGTCCTCGTATTTACAGAGCCGGAAGAAGAACAAATTTCGGCGACGTTCGATGACAAGGGGATAAAACTTACATATTCCGATGCGGAAATGAGATTTTTAAGAAAAATCTCTTATACGGTCACTTTTAATTCTAACGGGGGGAGCTCGGTGGGAGCGCTTTCCGTTATCAACGGAAAGACCATAGAAAAACCCGAAGATCCGGAAAAAGAAGGATATAAGTTTATCGGTTGGTATACGGACGATAAATTTACGGAGCCGTTTTTATTCGGCTCCCAAGCTGTCGTTTCCGATATTACGCTTTATGCATATTGGGGACAAGAGGTTTTCGGACAGAAAGAATTTACTGTCAATTTCGACCTCGGATATGAAACGACTTTCCCCGAAAGTGTTCAGACGATCGGGGGAGCACTTTATACTTTACCCGTTCCCGAAGCTCGCGACGGATATACTTTTGCGGGGTGGTGGGTCAGCATGTACGACGAGGCGGAAAAGCTTTCCTATCAATATCGTACAGGTATGATTTTTAATGAGAATACGACATTATACGCGCTTTGGCAAAGTGCGGCGGATTCCTCTGAACCTTTGGTGAATGTCGGAGAGAATACTATCGATTGGAACGGGGTACAAAATGCCGTTTCGTACAAAATTGAAATCTCCGGCCCGTCCGGTTTTCAGCCCGTAACGGAGGAAAGCGGTGCGACGACCTATGACAAAGTTGATTTTTCCGTTGCACCTGCCGGCGATTATGTCGTAAAAGTCACTGCTTCTTCGTCTGTGGAGGAGTTGGGAACAACGGTCAGATATTATAAAAATAAAGGCTTGGCGCGCGTTTCGTTCTTTACGGTCGTAGAGCCGTCGGCGTTGATTTTTGAAGGAGTGGAAGGCGCTGAACGGTACTATATTTCTATCGATTGCGGCAATAAATCCCACAATCATGACAGAGTTTCCCTCGGCCGTTCCACGACTTATAATTTTGCGAATTGCGCCATGCAGGAAGGCGGCATTAAATTCGTCGTCACTGCGGAAGCGAACGGGAGAGTCGCTTCGGTTTCCGAAGAGTTCGTTTATAATCGGTCGCTCTCCAAAATAGAAGAATTTTTCTTCGATGAAGAGACGGAAACGATCTCTTGGAATGCCGTACCCGATGCGGCGGGATACGTCGTATCCGTAAAATGCGGCGATTCTGCGCATGAACACGATAAAGTTTATATCGGTAACAGCACAAGCTATTGCCTGAAAAATTGTTCGCCCTGCGAAGGGGGGATTATCGTCAACGTTTATCCCAGAACAAAGGGCTATAACTCTCCGGCTGCGAGCACTTATCAATATGATAAGACGATTTTAGCAACGCCCCGCAACATTAAAATTACGGGAGATAAATTGACTTGGAACGCGGTCACGGGAGCGGCTTCCTATCTCGTCAAGATCGGCGGACAAGAATATTCGTGTTCTTCGGCCGAATTTGACCTCTCAAAAGTGATTACAGAGACTTTGGGCGCTGATTATTCAGTTCGGATTCAAGCTGTCGGCGGAAGCGGAAACTCTCTTTGGAGTGATTCCTTAGACGTCCGTTACTATGAGATGTATTCCACGATGAACTATTCCGACGGAATCCTTTCTTGGCGGCCCGTTGTCGGAACTGAGAGCTATGAAATTCAAGTAAACGACGGGGATATAATTTCCGTTTCCGACGGTTCTGCGTTTACGGAGATTGTTCTTACGAAAGCGGGAAGCAATACCGTATCGGTAAGGTTTGTGGACGGCAGCATGAAGTCGAATTGGGTACATACGGAAATCTTTGCTTATGCCGTTGTCCTCGACAGCCGCGGCGGTTCGGGCGTCGAAACGCAATATAAGGCTTACGGAGACCCGATTCAACTTCCGACGTCTAAAAAGGAAGGATATGATTTTGCCGGGTGGTATAATTCGCCCGACGGAGCAGATGCAAATGGTGCCGAGTACGCGGAAGAAATATTTGAAGAAGCCGGCGATCTTTATCTGTATGCTTATTGGAGTCCCAAAACTTATTCCGCCGTGTATGATTCCTGCGGAGGAAACACGGTAAATCCTGCGTCGGACGTTGTATACGGGCGCGATTTCGTGTTGGAAGTTCCCACGAACGCAAACGGTATTTACGCCTTTGCGGGTTGGTATTCCAAAGAAGGCGGAGCCGGGACACGTCTGACCGATGAGACGGGAAAGAGCGTCACCTCTTGGCCCTATGCGGAACAGACTACGGTTTACGCTTGTTGGAGAGAAGTATTTAAGTTTGTTCAGACGACGTCCGCTTCTAGCGGTAAACTCGTCTATGCAGTCGAAAAGGGACCTGAAATCAATTTTATGAAGAGTGTCCAAATTCCTGCGGAATATAATAATACTCCCGTAGCAGTGATTTACAGCGGTGCTTTCAACAATTGTTCGACGTTGGAAAGCATAGAAATTCCCGATACGATGGAGGCCATTGGCTCTACGGCCGATTCCGACGCCAGCGGACCTTTTTCAGGCTGTACGAATCTCGATGCGGTGAATATTTATAAGACGGAGGGAACCCATACTGTTCGTTACCAATCGATAGACGGGATATTATTGGATAACAATCCGAATACGTCTACTCTCCGTATTGCTTATTTCCCTCGTACGAGGACGGGAATGTATCGGATTCCTGAAGGAGTACAGGAACTTCCCGTAAAAACTTTTGCTAATTCTAAACTTTCTATGATCGTCATTCCGTCTAGTATGACGGCGATTCGGGAATCTGCATTCTATAATTGTAAAAATCTTACTTCGATTATTTTTGAGGAAGCAACGTCGTCCGAAAATGCAACGCTCCTTATAGAAGCAAAGGCCTTTCAGAATTGTTCGGCTCTGAAAGAAATATCCTTCCCGAAACACCTTACCGAACTTTCCGTCAAGAATGAAGGAACGACTGAGATTGATACTTTTATAGGCTGTAACAATTTGTCTGCGATCAATGTCGCAGAGGGAAATGCTCAGTATTCCTCTATAGACGGGGTACTTTGCACGGCAGAAGAGACCGGTAAGACCATACTTTATTATCCTTTGGGAAGAAGAGGCTCCTATACTATTCCCGTAGGCGTAACGGGAGTAGGAGCAGGTGCTTTTACCGATAGAGCGCTTCTCACAGAGGTGGTTATACCCAATTATGTTACTTCGATCGGGTCGAATGCCTTTTCGCTCTGTGAAAACTTAGAATCGGTCGTATTCCTCGGCAGTGCTGCACCGACTACGATGTCGATTGGGGATTATGCTTTCTATGATTTGCCCGTGTTGAAATCGGTATCTTTCGATTCCAATAGCGATGTGGTGAGCATCGGAAATTATGCCTTTGCTTATTGCACGAAATTGAGCGAGTTTACTATTCCTGCAAGTATGAGGGAAATCGGAG
>CAKXBD010000191.1 GCA_934871445.1 uncultured bacterium
GTATCGGAATCATAACCGTCGTCGTCGGTAATGGTGGGAACGAGCCCTGTGGTAATATCGTCGTCAGTCTTAAACGTGCCGTTATCGTCCGTAATCGTCAAGCCCGATACGACCTGTTCCTTGATTGCCTCCGTACTCACCTCCGTGCGTTTTACCTGAATGGTCGTCGCGCCGGAAACGGTGGGAGCACGGTCTTTATACGTAGTGAGCGGAGCGTCCTCGCTTCCCTCCATATAGAGCTGAACGACGGCGCCGTATTGGTAAATGACATTTTTGGCGATAAATGACCGTCCGTCCGCGTCAAATCCGGAGCCCGCATAATTGGTTTGAACCACTATGGCGAAACCGTTAGCGGGGATACTCATATACTTAGCGAAACTGTCCGTCACCTTGACGGTTTCCTCGCCATAAACGAAGGAGGTAGCCGAAGATTCTGCACGAATTGGATATTCCTCGTTGACAAACTTACCGTTTGCGCCGTCGCGTCCCTCTATCACGACGCCGTTTTCATCGATAATTGCCGCTTCGCCATAGCCGCCGGGTACCGTCAGAAGAATTTCCTCCTCGGAATCGTTAAAGAATACTCCGCTCGTCGCCGCCTCGTAGGTTGTATCCTCGGTGAGCGTAACGAAATCCTTGTTAGCGAAAGTAAGATATACGGTATCTTCCCACTTTGTATCATAGGCGTATTGAGCTTCCAAAACGACCTTTGCAAGGGGAGCCAAAACGGTAATTGTCCGAGTCGCGGTCCCCGTTTTTCCTTTGGAATTGGTCGCGGAATAGGTAATCGTATATTCCCCGATAACGTCTTTGTCGAAACCGTCGTCGTCCGTGACGGTAACGCGCAGGTCGGAATCGTATTCGTCCGAAACGGACACGCCGTAAAGGAGTTCGATTTCTTCGCCCTGATAAATTTCCACTTTATCGGGCGTCACTGTGATGATTGGTGCGGAATATTCCCCCGTTTGAGAATCGGACGGCGAAGCCGTCCCGCCAGAATCCTGTTCGCTGGAACTCGGAGTATTCCCCGACGAGGAATCCCCGCCACCGCCGCAGCTTGCTCCGACGGCGAGGCAGGCAGCCATAGCCAACGTCAGAAAGGCAAACATAAACTTTTTCTTCATGATACTTCCTCCATCATAATTTTTATAAGTTTTTCAACTTAATTTTTTATAAAATTTTTCTTTTAGCCGATTAAGTTTTTTCATTTGTTTATGCAAACAAATGAAATCAGCCGGCTGATTTCCGCCCTTGACAGGCTCTCGGAATATACTATATCGAGATTATACAGGTTTAGAAATAGATACCTAATTATATAAATTCAGAAATAAGTATACTTAAATTTTACGTTTTTTCTTCAAAAGCAGGGCCACGCCCGCGGCGGCAACGGTGGAGAGAGCGCACGCGCTCACAACCGAACCACAGCCTTTTCTTTCGGGATTCGTCCCCTCCCCCGAGCTTTCGGAAGAGCTTGTCGAAGAATCGTCGGGATCGGGAGGGGTAGGCGTATCGCCGCCCTCATATTCCTTTTGCGCCTTTGTTTCCAAGAGGTCATATAATTCGGTAAGCGTTTCTTGGATACGCCGAGCGGAGAAACCCTTTGCATAAGCGGAGAGATTGTTGCTCTTATATAAATTGTTCACAGCAGTCTGAACGGCCTTTAATGCGTCGTAACCCTGCATATCCATGGCGAGTATTTTATCAAATTCCGCCTTCAACGCTGTTTTTCCCTCCGTTGTCATGCCTTCGGCGGGGATATACAATCTGTCTGCGCGGTCGAGGATTCTGTCGAAATAAGCCTTTAATACGTCCTCTGTGGACGCATGAGGGAGCACCGCCGGACGGGAATTGACGCCGGCCTTCAACATTTCCTGTACGTCCTCATGCCCGATAATCTGTGTAGAACAGAAGATGACGTATCCGTTTGCGCCTCCGAGATAGGAAGCCTCCGTCTGATATACGTTTTCGTAGGCGGGGAGCCCGCGATAGGACGACGCGAGTCCCGTATAGTAGTAGCAGTTAGCGCCTGCGGCAAGAATCATATCCGACACGCCCGACAGTACATCTGCGGCCGCATCATAGTAAGCCATAGGGGTAGCAATATCTATCCAGCCGTTGCGAATCCAAGTTTTCCAATCCTGTTTTTTGCTGTCCAGAGTTTGAGAAGCTGAACTGAAAACCGCCGTAGAGAGAAGTAAATCCCCGTCTCCCTTAACCTCCTCATAAACTCTTTCGACGAAGGAGGTAACCGCGTTTACGCGATAATCGCACCATTTTTCATAATTTTCCGCCGCATTCAAATTGTATGCGTCATCGAGCACCCATTTATTAAATTCGGAGATCATTTTGTCTATGCTCATGGACTCGTCGAGGCGGGTAACGCCCACGGACTCAGCGAACTCCATCATAGCATATTTGGTATACCCCGTATCCTCCGCCTTATCGGAGACGGGATAGCGGATATAGTCGAGGTTAATGCCTTTGATTTTAGGAACTTTTTGGAGCATTTCTTTATAGTAAGTGATAAGGAAATCCTGCACCTTCGGATTTGCGGGGTCAATAAAGATATAGTCTCCGCCCTCATTTTTCTGGATATACGTACCGTCGGAGTTATACATTATCCAATCCGGGTGTTCTTGTAAAATTTCGATATCGGTAGTCAATCCGACATAGAAGTTTTCTACCCAAGCATGTACCTCTATTCCGCGCTCGGCGGCCAATTCGGTGAAAGCCGTCAGATAATCGGGATACCCTTCGTAAGAAGCGCCCTCAAAGTCCTTGTGGTATTGCACGTTGTCCGATTTGAACAAAGAATAGCCGTTGTAGAAAGCCTCCACAAAGACGAGATTGATACCGATTTCCTCATAGATATCGAGGGTTTCCGTAAGGCTTTTGAGCGTTTTTTCCGTAGGTCTGTGCCATACGGCGCGGGCGGTGACGGGCTTGCTTTCCGCGGATAGAGCTAAAATTTCGTATGCCGTAGCCTCCGCGTCCAATTTTGCCGTATTGTAGGCCATCATTTCACGAGTTTTCTCCTCGTTGCTCCAAGTGCCCTCCTCCATCTTTTTTTCGATATTGTTTTTGGTCTCTTCCAAGGTTTCGAGGAGGGCTCTCGCCTCGTCTATTTTTGCTTCCAGAGCGTCGGCATCCACGTCGTAAAGCTGTTTAATTTTTGTTTCCGCGTCCGAAATGATTTCGTCTACCGTCGATTTGGTATTTACATAGAAGCTGTTCAACGAAGTCGTGACGGCAAATTCTTTTTTATCTTGGTCGAGAATAATATTCGCCCCTAAGGGCACCGAAGCGCGAATGAAATCCCTGCCCGTACCGTGACCGCTGATAACGTATCCGCCATCGGGAATCGACGTAACGGTTACCCCCCGTTCCACCACCGTTCCCGAAGCGTCCACCGCGGCTTCAAAGCCATAGACGTTCGCGCCCGTTCCCGCCGAGCCCTGATACGACCAACCATCGTGATAGATAATGGTTTGATTTTCCCCCCGATAAGCGGCGAAGGGAGTCGTTTCCGTCTCCATGCGGCCGGGATTGGTA
>CAKXBD010000192.1 GCA_934871445.1 uncultured bacterium
AATTCGGATTCCGCGAGACCATCTACATACAGGCGAAGAACTGGGATCCTTCCAAAGGAAAGGTAGAATTGTGGGTGGTCGGAGAGACATTGTTGCAGCAATTTATCGGCGCGGTTGCGTGCCGTCAGGCGAAAGAGGGCGTCCAGCATAGCCGCGGGATTTTCGTGACGACGTCGCACTTTACGCCCGAGGCGAAAGAGATTCTCGAACGCATGTCGGATAAATTCGTCGGCTATGACGGAGACGACGTATTTGAGGCGGCGAAGGAATGTTCTTTCGGTCTCAGGCAAAAGGACGGCGTTTGGACGTTAGACGAGGAACTCCTTTCGGGCGGAAAGGCCTTTTTCAATCTGCTGTAAGCGCATTTCCGCCGCGGAAACGCGGGATTGCTCGGACGGAGAGCTTGAAAAAAGACGGGACGGCGAGTCGAAAGGCCTCGCCCGTCTCGTTTTTTCGGGCAAAAACGCCTCGAAGCGTAAAAAATTTTGATAAAAATGCGAAAAAATCCGAAAAAGCTCCCGCGAAAGACTTGATATTTCTCGCGTTTTGTATTAGAATGAATTATGGTAAAAAATACAAGGTCCCGACGGACCGGTAACCATTGAAAACGATAAAGTAAATAATCAGATGGAGGAAATAATCAACTATGGCAAAAAAGTATTGCTACCTCTTTACAGAGGGTAATGCGAAAATGCGCGAGCTTCTCGGCGGTAAGGGCGCCAATCTTGCGGAAATGACCGGCCTCGGCCTTCCGGTTCCTCAGGGCTTCACCATTTCCACGGAGGCCTGCACGCAGTATTATGAGGACGGCAGACAGATCAATCCCGATATTCAGGCGGAAATCCTCACCTACATCGAGAAGATGGAAAAGATTACGGGCAAGAAATTCGGCGATCTCGAAAACCCGCTTCTCGTTTCCGTCCGCTCCGGCGCGAGAGCTTCCATGCCCGGCATGATGGACACCATTTTGAACCTCGGTCTCAACGAGACGGTCGTCGAAGTCATCGCCAAGAAATCGGGCAATCCCCGTTGGGCGTGGGACTGTTACAGAAGATTTATCCAGATGTATTCCGACGTCGTCATGGAGGTCGGCAAGAAATATTTCGAGCAGCTCATCGATAAGATGAAGGAAGAAAAGGGCGTCACGCAGGACATCGAGCTCACCGCAGACGACCTCA
Source organism: uncultured bacterium (assembly GCA_934871445.1). Lineage (GTDB taxonomy): Bacteria > Bacillota > Clostridia > Christensenellales > Borkfalkiaceae > Scatosoma. The sequence continues at coordinate 1,179 of CAKXBD010000192.1, forward strand.
AAAAGCTCGCCTCCGAGTTCAAAGCGGAATATAAGGCGAAAATCGGCGTAGACTTCCCCGACGACCCGAAAGAACAGCTCTTCGGCGCGATCAAAGCGGTGTTCCGTTCGTGGGACAACCCCCGCGCGAACTATTACAGAATGCAGAACGACATTCCGTATAGCTGGGGCACGGCGGTAAACGTACAGATGATGGCGTTCGGCAACATGGGCGATACGTCGGGAACGGGCGTGGCGTTCACGCGCGACCCCGCCACGGGCGAAAAGAAGCTCATGGGCGAATTTTTGATGAACGCGCAGGGCGAAGACGTCGTCGCGGGCGTCCGTACCCCCATGCCCATCGCCAAGATGGCGGAGGTCATGCCCGAATGTTACGCGCAGTTCCAGGAAATCTGCAAGACACTCGAAAACCATTACCGCGATATGCAGGATATGGAGTTCACGATCGAGGACAGAAAACTCTACATGCTCCAAACCCGTAACGGCAAGCGCACGGCGCAGGCCGCAATCAAAATCGCCTGCGACCTCATCGACGAGGGCATGATTACCGAACAGGAAGCGCTCATGCAGATTGATCCCAAGACGCTCGACGCGCTCCTTCACCCTCAGTTCGACGCGAAGGCTCTGAAAGCGGCGAAGCCCGTCGCTTCCGCGCTTCCCGCATCTCCCGGCGCCGCCTGCGGCAGCATCGTGTTCACGGCCGAGGACGCCGTCGAAGAAGGCAAGAAGGGCAAGAAGGTCGTGCTCGTGAGATTGGAGACCTCCCCCGAGGACATCGAAGGCATGCACTATGCGCAGGGTATTCTGACCGTCCGCGGCGGTATGACCTCCCACGCGGCCGTCGTCGCGCGCGGCATGGGAACCTGCTGTGTCTCCGGCTGCGGCGACATCAAGATGGACGAGGAAAACAAGAAATTTACTCTCCACGGAAAGGTCTATAAGGAAGGAGACGTCATCTCCCTCGACGGTTCCACGGGAAACATTTACGGCGAAGCGATTCCCACGGTCGCGGCGGACACTTCCAGCGGCTATTTTGGGAGAATCATGCAGCTCGCGGATAAATATAAGGCGCTCGGTGTAAGGACGAACGCGGATACTCCCAAGGACGCGAAGCAGGCGGCGGCGTTCGGTGCGCAGGGCATCGGTCTTTGCCGTACCGAGCACATGTTCTTCGATCCCGACAGAATCGGCGCGTTCCGCGAAATGATTTGCGCGGATACGGTGGAGGAGAGAGAGGCCGCGCTCGCGAAAATCGAGCCCATGCAGCAGGCGGACTTTGAAGGTTTGTTCGAGGCGCTCGGCGGGTATCCCGTGACCATTCGTTTCCTCGATCCGCCCCTTCACGAGTTCGTTCCCACCGAGGAAGCGGACATCGAAGCGCTCGCAAAGACGCAGGGCAAGACGGTCGCGCAGATCAAGCAAATCATTTCCGATTTGCATGAATTTAACCCGATGATGGGGCATAGAGGCTGCCGTCTTACGGTCACCTATCCCGAAATCGCGGTAATGCAGACGAAAGCGGTCATCAAGGCGGCAATCAACGTCAAGAAGAAGCATAAGGATTGGAACATCATTCCCGAAATCATGATTCCCCTGACGGGCGAAGCGAAGGAAATGAAGTTCGTGAAAGATATCGTCGTCAGGACGGCGGACGAAGTCATCGCCGCGGCGAAAGCGGATCTCAAATACGAGGTCGGCACCATGATCGAAATTCCGAGAGCGGCGCTCACGGCGGACGAAATTGCGAAGGAAGCGGAATTCTTCTGCTTCGGAACGAACGATTTGACGCAGATGACGTTCGGGTTCTCCCGCGACGACGCCGGCAAGTTCCTTCCCGCGTACTATGCGAATAAGATTTACGAATCCGATCCATTCGCGCGTTTGGATACCATAGGCGTAGGCAAGCTCATGGAAATGGCGGTGGAGCTCGGCCGTAAGACCCGTCCCGGCATGTCCTGCGGCATCTGCGGCGAACACGGCGGTGATCCTTCTTCCGTGGAATTCTGCCATAAGATAGGCCTCACCTATGTTTCCTGCTCGCCTTACCGCGTACCTATCGCAAGACTTGCGGCGGCGCAAGCTAATATTAAACGTCCGAGGTAAACATATATAGTGGTTTAACTAAGTTGTGCCACAAGATATTGTGTTTTTAGGGCTTACTCCGATAATGGGGTAAGCCCTTTTTCTGTGCTGAAAATGCTTTGAAACAGGCTTAAAAAGTGTTATTTCCATATAAGTTGAACACTTGATTTTTACTATAAGATATGGTATAGTATAGGCAGGGTGAGGTAACAAAATGACGGATTATAAGTCAATACTTTTGTATTATT
>CAKXBD010000193.1 GCA_934871445.1 uncultured bacterium
ATCCACGGCCTGCTGAGAGGGCATCGGCCCGTCATAATATCCGTTGGTGGGGGATTCCAGGCGGAAATACATATCGCTCCACATCATGGGAGAAAGGCCCAGTTCGTTTACGATATCCAATACGCGCTTCAAATGACGGCGCAAAATATCATAGGGCTTTTCATAGCCGTGCAGACGCAGATGAGCGCCCATGCCCACGCCATGAGCTTCGTCCATACCGATGTGGACGTTTCGGCTGGTAAAATTCTTCGCTAGAGACGCAAAAAGTTTATCGATAAATTCGTACGTCTTATCTTCGTCGATGAGAAGAATGTCATTTACGTCGATAATCTCGTCAAAACGCGCCAATTTCGCCGGACAGGTAAAATGCGCGAGCGTCTGAATACACGGAATCAGCTCAATCCCGTGCGCTTTCGCGTATTTATCTAAATCTTTCAGTTCTTCCCCCGTATAACGGCCGCGAAGATACCCAAAATAGGGCTCGCCCTCTACCTCGTATGTATCCTCGGTATACAATTCCAAAGTATTATAGCCCATCTTTTCCAGACAGTCTATCATGCGTTTCACCGCTTCCGGCTTCATTACCGCGTTGCGCGAACAATCGAGCATTACGCCGAAATGTTTATATGCTTCCATATATTTTCCCTTCCTTCATTTTGATGAACTCATTATAGCATATTTTTCCGTTTCCGACAATAAAAATCTTTCTCCGCATTTCTAAAATCTTTCATAAATCGCCCCACTTCTTTCCCCTATTCTGAAAATTTTTATGAAAGAAAAAATTCTTTCAAAAATTTTATCTTTTTCCCTTGACATTTTCTTCTAATTGAGATATAATATCATTAAGAAGCTTGAAACAGAGTTAAAATTAATTTACAAGGAGATGTAAGACTATGAAGAAATTTGTTTGCCCTATTTGCGGTTATGTTCACGAAGGCGATACTCCCCCGGCAGAATGTCCTATCTGCCATGCTCCCGGCTCCAAATTCAAAGAAATGACGGAAAAGACCTGGGCGGCTGAGCATATCGTCGGTGTAGCCAAGGACGCCCCCGAAGATATTAAAGAAGGACTGAGAATGAATTTCAACGGCGAATGCAGCGAAGTCGGTATGTATCTGGCTATGGCGCGCGTCGCTATCCGCGAAGGCTATCCCGAAATCGGCGAATTCTATAAGCAAGCGGCTTGGGAAGAAGCGGAACATGCCTGCAAATTTGCAGAGCTCTTGGGCGAAGTCGTCACCGATTCCACCAAAAAGAACCTCGAACTTCGCGTCGACGCGGAATTCGGTGCTACGCAGGGCAAAGTCGATATCGCGAAAAAGGCAAAAGAGCTCGGCCTCGATGCGATTCACGACACCGTACACGAAATGGCTCGAGACGAAGCTCGTCACGGCAAGGGCTTCGAAGGGCTTTTGAAGAGATACTTCGGCAAGTAATCTGACTTTTGCTTACACTTTTAAGATAAATCCCCTCTCTCGCCCTTTCTTCGGAAAGGGCGAGAGTTTTTCTGTTTTTCAAAGACTTGACAGGGAGAAAAAATCATGATAAAATGTAATTTATTATTACAATAAAGGGAGAAACGCTCATGAAAATTCGCCTTGCCGACTATGTTGCGAACTTCCTCGTCGATCGCGGGATTACAGATTGTTTTACCGTCGTCGGCGGGGGCGCCATGCACCTCAACGACGCATTCGGCCACAAGGCAGGTCTGAAATGCCACTATAATCATCACGAACAAGCCTCGGCAATCGCCGCGGAGGCTTATGCCCGCCTCGATAACCGTCCCGCGCTCGTCTGCGTGACGACCGGTCCGGGAGGTACGAACGCTATCACGGGCGTTTTGGGCGCATGGCTGGACTCTATCCCCATGTTCGTCGTCAGCGGACAAGTCCGTTATGATACGACCGCACGTTACGCCGAGCAATTTACAGATGGGCTTTCCCTCAGAGCCGTCGGCGATCAGGAATTCGATATTACACGCTCGGTCGGCTGTATGTGCAAATATGCGGAAATGCTGGAAAAGCCGGAAAATATTCGTTATATGTTGGAAAAGGCTTGGTTCCTTCTGAAAACGGGGCGTCCGGGGCCCGTATGGCTGGATATTCCCGTCAATTATCAGGGGATGATAATTGAAACGGACGATCTTCGCGGTTACGATTCGACCGAGGAGGAAGCGCAGCTCCCCGCGCCTGTCAGTGACGAGATTGCTGATCAAATTATTAAAAAGATAGCCGGTGCAAAACGCCCGGTCATTTATGCGGGAGGGGGAATCCGCCTATCAGGCGGATTCCCGGCTTTTCGAAAAGCCGTCGAACGGCTCGGCGTTCCCGTCGTTACCTATTGGAACAGTGTAGATCTTATCGAGGACGATAATCCACTCTATTGCGGCAGAGGCGGAAACATGGGCGACCGAGCGGGCAATTTCGCCGTACAAAACAGCGATCTTCTCTTAGCGGTCGGAACCCGACTGAGTATTCGCCAAGTCGGATATAATTGGAAAACTTGGGCGAGGGAAGCAAAAGTCGTCATGGTAGACATCGACCCCGCGGAAATGAAAAAGCCCACTATTCACGTAGATATGCCCGTCCATGCCGATGCGAAAGATTTTTTTGAAGCGCTTTTGCGCCGCACAGAAAAAAATTCTGCCGAAAATCCCGTATCTTTACGCGAAGATTGGAGAGAACAATGCCGGCTATGGAAAGAGCGTTACCCCGTCACTTTGGAACGACACTGGTCGGAAAACAGAAAGACGGCTAACGTCTTTGCCTTTATCCGTTTTTTGAGCGACAATCTCCCCGAAAACAGTCTGACTGCCGTCAGCAACGGCGCATGCTGCGTCGTAGGGCACCAAAATTGGCGAATGAAGCGCGGCACGCGCTTCATTATCAACAGCGCCGTGGCTAGTATGGGCTACGGTCTGCCCGCGGCAATTGGGCTGTGCCTGGCGGCCGAAGGAAAAGAGACGATTTGTCTGGAAGGCGACGGCAGTATCATGATGAATTTACAGGAATTGCAGACCATTGTCACTTCAAAGCTCCCCATCAAAATTTTCCTCATCAACAATGAGGGATACCATAGTATCCGTCAGACGCAGAACAACCTTTTCAGCGAACATTCCAAAGTCGGAATCGGCCCGGAAAGCCACGATTTATCTTTTCCCTCCTATAAAAAAATAGCGGAGGCCTTCGGATACCCCTATTTCGAAGCGCACAGTAACGCGCAGATGAAAGAGGCAGTAAAAAACGCTTTGAATACGGAAAGTTTTGCTTTTTGTGAGATTTTTACCGATACGAAACAGGTTTGGGAGCCGAAAAGCAGTACCAAACGCCTCCCCGACGGACGACTGGTCAGTCCGCCTTTGGAGGATCTCGCGCCTTTTTTGGAGAGAGAAGAGCTCCTTAAAAATTTATATATTACTCCCATAGAAGAAGAATAACAAAAATCAGCCGCCCGCAATACGGGCGGCTGATTTTGTCTGAAAAGGCTCCCCTGCTCACCGTTTCGG
>CAKXBD010000194.1 GCA_934871445.1 uncultured bacterium
GGAATATCAGAAAAGCGGCATGGAAAAAATATTCCGAGTTTTTCGCCTCTCATGAAAAGGAAATGGGCGAAATTTTCGATAAGCTCGTAAAAATCCGCAATCAAATGGGGCGGAATATGGGATTTTCCGATTTTGTTCCTCTGGGATACATGCAGCAGGGGCGTCTCGATTACGATGAAAGGAACGTGGCCTCTTTCCGTAAACAGGTGGAAAAAGTGCTTGTGCCGTTCTGCGAAAAATTGTATAAAGCGCAAGCGAAACGGATCGGCGTGGATAAAATTAAATGCTATGACGAAGAATTCCTCTTTGAGGACGGAAACGCCGTTCCCGTAGGTAATCGTCCCTATCTCGTAGAACAGGCAAAAACGATGTATCACGAAATGAGCAAAGAGACGGGCGAATTTATCGATTTTATGCTCGAACACCAGCTCATGGATCTCGATAATAAGCCGAATAAGGCCTCTACGGGATATATGACCTCCTTGGCCGATTATAAAGCTCCGTTTGTATTTTCCTGCTTCAACGGCACGACGGGCGACGTGGACGTGCTCACGCATGAAATGGGGCATGCGTTCGCTGGGTACATGGCGATGCGTACGCAGCCTTTAATGGCCGAATGGAGCGAATCGACGGATATAGCGGAAATCCATTCCATGTCTATGGAGCAATTCGCCTATCCGTATGCGGAGTTGTTCTTTGGAGACAAAGCGGAAAAATATCGTTTCCAGCATTTGCAGGAGGCACTCACGTTTGTGCCGTTCGGAGTGGCGGTGGATGAATTTCAGCATATCGTCTATAAAAATCCGGAGTTGACGCCCGAAGAAAGGACGGCGGAGTGGAAAAAACTCGAAAAGAAATATATGCCTTGGAGAGACTACGACGGGGACGAATTTTTCGGAAAAGGCGGTTGGTGGTATCATAAAATTCATATTTTCCACTATCCTTTCTATTATATCAATTATACGCTTACGACAATGGGGGCGATGGAATTTAAGAAGAAAATGGCAGAGAATAAAGAATCCTGCTGGAACGATTATATGACGCTCTGCCGTGTCGGCGGCTCGCTCGGATATCTCGATACGCTTCGGGCGGCAAATCTGTCTGTTCCCTTTGAAGCGTAAAGCGTGTAAAAAGCGACGGGATATGCGATGAATATTCTCGAAAAACAAATGCAAAAGGAGTAAAACATGCGGACTTCACAACTTAAAAAATATGCAAAATTATTGGCAAGGACGGGCCTGAACGTAAAAAAGGGTCAGTCCGTATTCATTCAGGCCGGACTCGATCAGCCCGAATTTGTGGCGATGGTCGTAGAAGAATGTTATAAGGCCGGGGCCAAGGCGGTCTATGTGGATTGGAGCTATCAGCCCGTCGCAAAGCTCAATGCGACATATAAGAGTCTTGAAACACTTTCGACGCTCACGCCTTGGGAAAAAGCAAAATGGGAATATAAGGCAGAGGATCTTTCCTGTCGCCTGTTTATCGATTCAGAGGACCCGGATGGAATGAGCGGAATTGATCAGGAAAAAATGAGTGCCGCTCGCCGTGCGCAGTATCCCCAGCTCAAACCTTTCCGCGAAGCGATCGAAAATAGACATCAATGGTGTATTGCGGCGGTTCCCGGCAAAGCATGGGCGAAAAAAGTTTTTCCCGACCTGCCCGAAAAGAAAGCCATTGAAAAAATGTGGAAAGTCATTCTCTATACGGCTCGCGCAGACGGGAAAAATCCGATAAAGGCATGGAAAGAACATAATGCCGATCTCGAAAGCCGTTGTGCGTATCTGAATAATTTGGGGCTTAAATATCTCGAATACAAGAGCGCTAATGGTACCGATTTTAAGGTAGAGCTCAATGAAGACGGTATTTTCTGCGGCGGAGACGAAAAGACTTTGAAGGGACGGGTATTCAATCCGAATATTCCCAGCGAGGAAGTATTTACTTCTCCCAAAGCAGGGGCCGCGGAAGGGATTGTCTACGCGACGAAACCGCTCTCGTATCAGGGCGAACTCATCGAAAATTTTTCTGTGCGCTTCCAAGGCGGAAAAGTGGTCGAAGTCAAAGCTGAAAAGGGAGAAGAACTGTTGAAGCAGATGGTTTCGATGGACGAAGGTGCAGGAATGCTCGGCGAGTGCGCGTTGATTCCTTTCGATTCTCCTATCAATAATTCAGGGGTATTGTTCTATAATACGTTGTTCGACGAGAATGCGAGTTGTCATTTGGCGCTCGGGCACGGATTTAACGAATGTCTGAAAGGATATGAAAATTATACGAACGATCAGTGCAAGGAGCACGGGATCAACGACAGCATGATTCATGTCGATTTTATGATCGGAGCCAAAGATATGTCGATCGTCGGAGTTACGAAAACGGGCGAGAGAGTACAGATTTTCAGAGACGGAAATTGGGCCTTCTGAACAAGTTTTTTCTCTGTATGGCGCCAAACGTGTGTTTGAAAATTGTATTTCGGCGTTATATATAAAGGAGTATAACTTTAAGAGGTGTTTTTATGACGAAAATAGATATATTTTCCGGCTTTTTAGGAGCGGGTAAAACCACTCTCATCAAAAAATTGATAAAGGAAGCCTATACGGGCGAACAAATCGTACTGATTGAAAACGAATTCGGCGAAATCGGTATCGACGGCGGATTTTTACAGGACGCGGGAATTAAAATTACAGAAATGAATTCCGGTTGTATCTGTTGTTCACTAGTCGGGGATTTCTCCAAAGCGCTCAAAAAAGTCGAAGCGGAATATCACCCCGACCGAATTGTAATCGAACCTTCCGGCGTCGGAAAACTCAGCGATGTGATCAAAGCCGTTTCCAATGCAAAGTTGGAAGGCGCCGTTCTCAATGCTTTCTGTACCGTCGTCGATGCGGGAAAATGTAAAATGTACATGAAAAATTTTGGCGAATTTTTCAACGATCAGGTGGAAAATGCCGCTTGTATCGTCCTTTCTCATACAGACGGAATATCCGAGGAAAAGCTCGCCTCCTGTGTCGAACTGCTTCGTGAAAAGAATCCTTCCGCGGCGTTTGTAACCGCTTCTTGGAAACAACTTGGCGGAAAGACTATTCTCGCTGCCATGGAAAAGAAGGACTCTTTGGAGGCAGAACTCAAACGTCTTGCGGCCGAGTATGAAAAAGAGCAAGAGGTTGGCGGAGAGCACCACGAGCATCACCACGACGACGGGGAATGTTGTCATCATGAACATCACCACGACGACGGGGAATGTTGTCATCATGAACATCACCACGACGAAGGCCATCATCACGGCCATCATCACGCCGACGAGGTATTTACAAGCTGGGGTTTGGAAACGACGCATAAGTTTACGAAAGAAGAATTGGAAACGGCGCTTTCTGTGCTCGGAAACGAGGCTGAATACGGTACAGTGCTTCGTGCAAAGGGAATCGTCGAAGGGGCAGAAGGCTGGTTCCATTTCGACTATGTTCCGGGAGAGCCGGACGTTCGGACAGGCAGTGCGGGGGTAACGGGTAGAC
>CAKXBD010000195.1 GCA_934871445.1 uncultured bacterium
GGCTTATGGAAAAGGAACTGTATCAAGCAGTCGCGTATATCGCGTTACGCAACAAAGACGGCTCGGCTATGATAAGCGTGCCCTTGTATGTAAAAATAAAGGAACTGAATAAAAACGGTATGACGGAAGCGCAGGAAAGCGTTATGCACCGAATATCGGAAATAATGTCAAGCAAATAAGCGGATATATCGCAAGACTGAAAACCGAATAACGGCAACGTGCGCGGGCGGCTTGCCCGCCCGCGCGTGGCGTATAGTATTACCACGCCACTATGTCATAGTGTAACGGCATTGGCGGCAATAACGGGAGTTTTTGATTATGGAGGAAAACGGAATTAAAATAGACTTGAACGCTTTGGACGAAACGGACGAAAAGCCTAAAAAGAATAAACAGGCGCGCGATTGGTGTTTTACCGTAAATAATCCTGTACAAACGGAACAAGAGTTTTTGGAGTATCTGAAAACAGTATCTGATTTACGGTATGTGGTATTTCAAAGAGAGAAAGCACCCGAAACGGGAACGGAACATTATCAAGGGTATTTTGAGTTTACGCAACCGAAATGGTTTACGACGATTAAAAAGTGCCTATCGAAAGAGAAAATCGGCGTTGACGCGCACATAGAACAACGCAGAGCCAAACGAACGCAAGCCCGCCTGTACTGTATGGACGAGGAAACAAGAATAAGCCCCACATATTACGAATACGGCGAATTTATAGAGGACGGCGAACGCACCGATTTAACCGACATAATGCGCGATATAGAAAACAATATAAGTTTTTACGACCTTTCCAAAAAGCACGGCAACCGCTTTATCCGCGTTATGAAATGGGCGAAAGAATACAGGCAGGCATATTTGGAAAACAAGTACAAAAGACAATTCCGAAAAATGCAGGTGTTTTATATATACGGTTCTGCGGGTTGTGGAAAAACGAGTTACGTTTATAGCAAGCACGGCTATGACGAAGTTTACCGAACGACAAACTATGAATTTGGTTGGATAGACGACTACAACGGCGAAAAAGTTTTATTCCTCGATGAGTTCCGCAGTTCGTTCAAAATCTCGGAGATATTGGACTACTTGGACGGGCAGCCGCTGCGCATACGCGGGCGGCAGTTTAACCGCGTTGCTTGCTATGATACGGTTTATATCGTTTCAAATATACCGCTAAACGAACAATACAAAAAGATACAGGAAAACGAGCCAAAATCTTGGGCGGCGTTCTTACGGCGTATAACGGCAGTATATAACTTTGACATAAGCAAGGAAACGCCCGTAAACAAATTTACGGGAGAATTAAGAAAGCCGCCTACGCTCATAGAGATAGCGGCCGACGGCAAATGTCCGTTTTAGTGCGGCTGTCTGGGTGGGTTCTCTTGGGTGGGACAATGGAAAAAGCACAAGGTTTTTGACCTTGTGCTTTTTCCTTACCTTGCAGAGATAAAGCCCGCAACACCGTTTACAAAAATGTATATCGGGTTCAATCTCTTTCTGTTCTGGTGCCCGCGATCGGACTTGAACCGATACGTCTGTTAGGACTCAGGATTTTAAGTCCTGTGCGTCTGCCTATTCCGCCACGCGGGCATAAAATATTAAATTTGCGCTGAAGTGTGAATTTTTAACAATACGAAAAATTTTAAGTCCTGTGCGTCTGTCGACTTTACCGCACTTTGTTATAAACCTCAAAAAGTTTCAAGGCAATTTCAAAAATCACAAAAATTATAGCATAATCCTTTGAAAAAGTCAACAAGAAATAATACGATTTAATCAATAAAGCGAAGCGGATGAAAATATTGACAAAAAAGAAAAAGTATGATATAATAAAAAAAGCAATTCAATGTTCGAGACAAAGGAGAACGTCTATTCAAAAAAATTGGAAATCCGTATTTAGAGAGATATGACCAGATATGTTGAGCGCGAGACACGGATTGCTGTAAAAGAGTTGTCGCGCGTTTTTTTATTTCGGCAGAAGAATTTTCAAATATAAAAAATTAAAATAAAAGGAGTGTCGTCATATGAAAAATGAGTATTCGAAAATCACGCCCTATATCAGAAAACTGGCCGAACTGTCCGCGCATAATAACAAAATTGTTCCCGAAATGTATACAGAGCATAAAGTAAATCGCGGTCTTCGAGACATGAACGGAAACGGCGTCGTTACGGGACTAACGGAGATTTCCGATATCAAAGCGAAGGAAAAGGGCCCCGACGGGCAGTATATTCCCTGTAAAGGCGAACTCTATTATCGTGGAATCAATGTTCGGGATTTAGTGAACGGTTTTCTGAGCGATCATCGTTTGGGATTTGAGGAAACCGTATATCTTCTGCTTTTTTCCAAATTGCCGAACGCGGAGCAGCTGGCTCAATTCCGTCAGACGCTTTCCGATTATCGAAGTCTGCCGACGTCTTTTGTTCGAGACATTATTTTGAAGGCGCCGGGAAAGGATATGATGAACGTACTTTCCCGAAGCGTGCTGACGTTGTATGCCTACGACGAAAATCCCGACGATATTTCTCAGGCCAATGTTTTGAGACAGTGCCTGCAATTGATTGCGATCTTTCCCTTGCTCGCCGTTTACGGCTATCAGTCTTTCCAGCATTATCACATGGGAAAGAGCCTCTTTATTCACCTTCCCAAGCCGGAGCTTTCCACGGCGGAGAGCCTGTTGCAGATTTTAAGGGAAAGCGGAGAATATTCTCCCTTGGAAGCAAAGATTCTCGACCTTGCCATGGTTTTGCACGCGGAGCACGGCGGAGGAAACAATTCCACCTTTACCGTTCACGTAGTGACTTCTTCGGGAACGGATACGTATTCCGCGGTCGCCGCAGCCCTGGGTTCGTTGAAGGGGCCCCGCCACGGCGGAGCCAACGTCAAGGTCGTCCGAATGTTCGACGACATGATGCAGAATGTCAATATAGAAAAAGAAGGGGAAATCAAGGATTATCTTGTAAAACTTTTGGACGGTCAGGCATTCGACCGTGCGGGGCTTATTTACGGTATGGGGCACGCGGTGTATTCGCTGTCCGATCCGCGCGCGGATATTCTCATGAAATGTGCGAAAGAGCTTTCCGTGGAAAAGGGCTTTGAGCGCGAATATGCGCTCTATGAGACGGTCGCGCGGCTGGCGCCCGAAATCATTTCCGAAAAACGAAAAATTTATAAAGGGGTCAGCGCCAATGTCGATTTTTATTCGGGGCTCGTCTATCGTATGCTGGAATTGCCGTATGAGCTGTTTACTCCTATTTTCGCGGTTTCGAGAATCGCGGGGTGGAGTGCTCATCGCCTCGAAGAAATTCAGACTGCCGGGAAAATCATCCGTCCCTCGTATATCAGCGTTAAACCTCTGAAAGAGTACGTTCCGCTCGATAAGAGAAAATAAAGAAATAAAAGCGGCTCGAAAGAGCCGCTTTTATTTTTTGGTGGCGCCACCCGGATTTGAACCGGGGGATAAAGGTTTTGCAGACCTTGG
>CAKXBD010000196.1 GCA_934871445.1 uncultured bacterium
GAGCAGACACAGGGGAGGTTTTGATATAATGCACATATTCGTAAGTGGAGTTTTTACTCCTTTTGAGCATGGTTTCATATACGAGGTCGCGAAGTTTTTTTCGATTGTCCTTTAAGGAAAGGTTTTCGTCGGGAAAGAAGGGGCCGTCGATATAGACCGTCACTTTGGGAAGTTTTGAAAATTTACGCTTCTGATAAGTAGTGGTAAAACAAAATACGGGCTTGTTTTCCTCTACCGGATAGCGGAAGGATACATCCTTAAAAGGACGAATTTTCGTATAGTAAGGCCAAATATGTGCCTCCGGATAAATGACGACGCAGTGATTTTTTTCGGCATGGCGAGCGACGGCGTCGCAGAATCCGCGCATACCTCGACGGGTGGTAGGGATTGGCACTCCGCCTAACATTTCCACAGCCTTTCCGACGACGGGAATGGATACTCCGTCGGGATTAATGATAATATAGGCCTTTTTCGGAAATGTGACTAATGTAGGAATAAAGGCGTCCTTGACGGCAGCTGTATGATTGGCATAGAGAAAATATCCGCGCTTTTTATAGCCTTTCAGGACTCGGCGATTCTTTATCTTTACCCGAAAAACTAACTTTTGGCTGAGAAAAATAATCGGAGTAACAATCAATCGATAGAGAATAAATTCAAAGAATTTTCTCAAAGGATTGCGCGAAAAGTATTGATAATCGGCGGGAAGCTCTTTTTGTTTGATATTTGTTCCCGCAAAATCATCATTCAGTTCGTCGCTGTAATAATACGTTTTCATTTGGCTTGCTTCCTCCCGTCTATTGTATTGAGCAACATTTTTTCCATTTCTTCCATACAGGCGGACTGAGAAAAGCTCTTCCTCATTTCCGCGTATTTGTCGACATATTCTCGTTTCAAGGATTCGTTTTCGTACCAGAAATCAATTTTTTCGGCAAGTGCCGCCACATTCTTTTCCTCAAAAAGATTGTTTTCATCTATGGCGAAAAACCTCGTGGCGCTACGTTTGGAATTACAGATTACCGGTACTAATCCGCAGGCAATGGCCTCCATGCAGGAAATCGCTTCTATCTCTATTAAGGCGGTATGCACATACAAATCGGCACCGTGCAGGAGTGCAGAAAGCTCCGAACGAGTATAAAAGTGAAATTCGCAGTCCGTATGAAGCGCTTCGGCCTTATGCTTCAATCGACTTTCGTCCGGCCCGCGTCCGGCAAAAATTACTTTAATGTCTGATTTATGCCGCGATAACGCAACTGCTTCAATTAGTGTGATTTGTGATTTTTCCTTGCTGTAACGTCCCGTACAGACAATCGTAAATTTATCGGAGACTCGTTTCTGTTCCCCGAACCGAAAAAATTCGTCGTTAACGCCGTTAGAAATTACCCGTCCCTCAGTAGGGCGCGCTTCCTTTTCAAAGACTTCTTGGATAAATCGGGTAGGATAGTGAATGACATCGCAATAACGGTACACATTCCGATAAAAGGTTCGATAGACCAGTCGATTCGCAAGCGGAACATTCATCATGCCGATATGAGAGGTAACATTTTCAGCCTGACAGTGAAAGCTCGCGGTAAGAGGCTTGTGCATCTTTTTTGCAAGTTTTGCCCCCGTTGAACCTAAGGAAAAAGGAAATTGAATATGTACCGCATCGGCGCTTTTGATGGCTTCCGTCAATATTTTTTTGTCCGCTTTTGCAAGGCTGACTCCGTTTCGTTCGAGAATATTATTCAGAGGACCAAAATTCATTTTTTGAACAACAAAATGATTTTTTTCACCGTCTGTTTCCTCATCTGAGGAAACTACCGTAACTTCATGCCCTTTTTTTCGTAAATGCCGGATAAGGTTTAAGGTGGCGATGGTAGTTCCATTATTTGGTTGTCCAAGTACATCGCAAATTACGGTAATTTTCATACTTCTCCTTCTCGATTACATCGGTAAAATTCCGCTATCTTCTATATTTATTTAATTTCAGTAAGCACTTTAATGTCTGAAATCACTTTTTTCAAAGAACGCTTAAAAGTAATTTAACGTCAATATTTACAAGAAACGTTAATCTTTCCAAATTTTTCAGATTATTTCATCTAAAACATTGATATGTAATTTGTAATAAAAAATAATCAAATTATGACATTTGTCATCTGTTTATATTATATCCTTTCCTTTATAGGAAATCAATATCCGTAGTGGATAATGTTTTTCTACCGATATAGAATTATGAGAGATTGACTTTCTCCTTTCATTCGAGTAGAAAAATGAACTCTACTCACAGTAGAATTTGCTGAAAAGACTGCTTTTGGCTTGATTTTTTGGGTAAAATGTGGTATATTGAGGACATGGAAAATACAGTTAAGATGATTGTGGCAAAAAATTTGATAGAGTTGAGAAAACGTAAAAATTTTACGCAGGGTGAGCTTGCGGAGATGCTCAATTATTCGGATAAAACAATATCCAAATGGGAAAACGGCGACTCCCTGCCCGATATTTCTGTCTTGGCTTCTCTGGCAGAAATTTACGGAATAACGCTCGACGATTTGATTCACGAAAACGCGGCGGAGAAGGTGGCGGATAAGGCGGAGGAAAAAAAGGCTTTGGAACGTTATAATCAATGGATTATTTTAAGTCTGTCCGTAGTCGTGGTATTTCTCATCGCTACCTTGATATTCGTCTATTTGAAGTTGAAGGCGAATATCGACTATTGGCAGGCGTTCGTGTGGGCGGTTCCCGTCTCCTGTCTCGCGCTTCTTTGGAAAAACCGTAAGTCGGAAAAAGGAATAAGAATGAGTAAGGTATACAGGGCGGTCGTACTGTCTGTGCTTTGCTGGTCTCTCCTTGCCGCGGTATATCTTCAACTTTTAGAATACAGGGTTTGGCTGATTTTCATTTTAGGCGTCCCTGTCGAATTGATTATATGGCTCAGTTCAAAATTAAATAAATAGAAAAAAGTCCCGAAAATTTTTTCGGGGCTTTTTTTGAGGTTAAAATATTTCAGAGAAATTTATATAATAATTTTGATATTGCAGAACTTTTTTATACGCTTTTATTTATTTTGGATTGAGCTAATGCATAATTGACGAGACCCAAACCAAAAAGTTGGAGCAGTAAGTAGACAACACCCGGATCGCCTACTTTCTTTCCGAGCTTATACGCCCAGTAAAACCCATATATCCCCAAAGTAATGATAATAAAGAGAATTGCCATTCCTCCGGAAGCCGTAGCTTCCTCGACAGACATTTGATTGCTATCGTTCGTCAGACACACAAACCAATAAATTCCGTAAATTCCCAATGTGATAATCGTAAATATAATAGCCAATACAATATTTCTTTTTTTCATCTTTTATCTCCTCGATTTTTTTCTCGAATATTCTCTCCTCATGTATATTATATATGAGAATACTCATATTGTCAATGAGAATACTCATAAAT
>CAKXBD010000197.1 GCA_934871445.1 uncultured bacterium
AGGAGTTTCAGGAGCTTTCGATAGACGAAAGAAATGCTGTTATCGAACGGATTTTAAGCGATATAAAGGGCAGAATGATGGAAGACATCGTGTTGCTCGAAACAAAGATTGCGAATCCGAAAAAGCAGGTATTTCAGCTTCAGTTTGCTGTCGGCGAATTCGATATGGTTGTTGCGGATAATGCGAATGCAACTTGTGAAATTTACGAAGTAAAGCACAGCAAAGAAAAAGCGAACGAGTAATTAAGGCATTTGATTGACGAAGAAAAACTGAAAAACACGGAATTCAGATACGGAAAAATCACAAAGAGAGTTGTTATTTATCGCGGAGAAAATACGACCTTGGAAAACGGAATAGAATACAGAAACGTAGAAGATTATTTGAAAACGCTCCGTTGAGAATCAAACTGTATGGTTCGAAAACGGAACGGAAAAAGCGAGAAAACCGAAAAACAGAAATTCAAAACGGCTGATAAAATCAGCTATTTTGGGCAACGCAGACATGATTGCAGACGAAAAGGCTGCAAGACAAAAAAACCATGAAAAACAGTACGTTTTTCATGGTTTTTTGCTATTTATGCGGCAAAAACGAGTATTTATGAAAAGTGAAGTAAAGATAATATTTTAGGGCTGCTTTTTCGTTAATTTTCAGGAAAACAGGATTTGAACTATCGACATCTGTGCGACAATTTGGATATATACGGCAAATCATTGATGAGACGATTTTACGTCAAGTCGTATACGAGCAGGAGTAAGGAGGATAAAAATGAAAGTGTTGAGCGGAGTGGGAAGAGCGGCAGGCGTTTGCTTCAGGTGGTTGTTTGCTGGGCTTTTGATTGTAGGGACTTTCGTAATAAACATCATAGGGCTAATCGTAACCGCCATTTGCGGCAGTAAGTGAGGAAGCCATGGTGATGAAAAAGGAAGATACGCCGAGGCGTATTTCTCGTAGGAGATATGAAGAAAAACGCAAGGCAGAAAGACAGGCAAACAGCGGTAATTTTCAGACCATGATCCCGCGCAAAGAGTACGAGAGGATTTGTTCGTTCCTGAAAGAACACAGAATCACGAAGGTGGATCTGATCTATGCGGGGTTTGCTGCTCTGATGGATGATATGGAGCAAGCAAAAGAAGCGACAAAATAAAGTAGATTTGTGCTACGGCATAATTGTAAAACGGCATCGGGAGATGAGTTGTTATGCAGTAGCTGTAGCACAAATCAAATTCAGCGCTTTTCTCTTCGGTGCAGAAGGGGGAAGCGTGGACGAAAATCAAAACACGATAAAATATGCTGCCATCTATTCCATGATAATGAGCCTTTTGAAAAAGGGGAAGATCGATATGGAAGAGGCAGAGGAAATCAATCTATGTTGCGCGGCGCGGCTTGACTGCAAAGCGCTTACGTTGGAAGAGTAGGAGTATATATGGAAAACGGCAGAAAGACTGTACAGGTAATCAATGCTTCAAAAAACGGATACGCGTTTGATAAATTGCGCGTCGCGGCGTATTGCAGGGTATCGACAAGCAGCGAAGATCAACTTAATTCTTTTTTTGCCCAAATGCAATAATATACCGCCTTATTGTTTTTACGACTGTATGAAATTGAAGACGGGATTTTCAGTGGAAGACATCGGTAAATTCGGCCTTTACAACTGTCGTAATGTAAAATCAATAAGCGCAAAAAATATCGGAGTATGCGCACTGGCTTATGCAAGAAAATTAGAGGATGTATATGGTGTAGATAAACTTTTTGACGGCGCATTGTTTTCTTGTGAAAATCTTGAAGGTTTAGACTTTAATACAATAGATACAATAGGGCGGTTTGCTTTGGCAAAAACGGGGCTTAAAAGTATAAAATTTGCAGGCAGCTATATCGGGGATTTTGCTTTATATCAACTGCCAAAATTGTCCTGGGTAAAAATTGATTATAAAACACGAGTGGGTAAATCGGTTTTGCTCGATAGTGTATCTGTCAGAACTATGACGATAAGCGGTGAATATAAGCTGACTTCGTATTTTGGCGGTAAAATGCCTAAGGTTACAAAATTATACGTGCACGGAAATGTATCAGACGATTTTTGCAGAAATAATCCATATTTGCAGGAATTACAGATACTTCACGCTGAAAAGTTTGGCGGTTGGAGTTTTTACAATAATTCGGCTTTGAAAGCCGTAACCTTTACCGATGTGAAGACCATTGGGTGTTGGGCCTTCGCTTACTGCGACTGTATAGAGACTATAACTCTTCCGAAAACAGTTGAGTTTATAGGAATGAACGCTTTTCGTTACTGTCATAATTTATCCCAAATAACGATAAACTCCTCTAATTGTGTATTGTTTGGAGCAAATGCATTTTATTCAACAGCAGAAGAAAAGGTTTTCTATGTTAAAAAGGGACTAAAAAAAGAATATCTTAAGGCTTCTATATACTCCTATTCTGCGCTGGTTCTTTAATAGCGTAAAAATTGTGGTGACGTATGTATTTTTGTACCTTTTGATTACCTCGCTGGCTTCGTTCGGCTTTACTCGCCTGCATTTTAAGGGACGGGAAGCCCTATTTTGGATATGTCTTTCCTCTATGATGGTTCCCGGAGTTATCAATATGATTCCCAATTACGCCATTATTTATAGATTAAATCTGATAGATAATATGTTTGCTATGGTCCTTCCCGGTCTGTCCGGTGTATTCGGAGTTTTTTTATTGAGGCAGTTCATGACGGGGATTCCGCGGGAATACGATGAGGCTGCAAAAATCGACGGGGCGGGCAAATTCAGAATTTATTTTCATATTATTCTTCCGATGTGCGTCCCCGCGCTTGTAACGCTCGCTATCTTTTCCTTTCAGGGGAATTGGAACGATTATATCTGGCCGCTGATGGTGACTAATCGACCCGAAACCCGTACCTTGACGGCAGGCATGTCTACGTTTATCGAGAGATATGCTCATCAATACGGGAAACTCATGGCCGGAGCCATGGCGAGTGCCATACCTGTTTTATTGGTGTTTCTGGTGGGACAGAAATATTTTATTCGCGGTATTTCCATAGGAGGCATCAAGGGATAACGCTATGCAAGAGATTGTCAATTACGGAAAAATGTGTCCGAATCCTGTATTCGAGCGCAAAGACTATGTATTTTTAACGGGGGAATGGAGATTTTCCTTTTCCTCGTCCGAGGAAGAACCTATATTTGACCGAAAGATTATCGTTCCCTATTCCTATGAATGTGAAGCGAGCGGAATCGGGGACCGGAACATGTACGAATGTGTCTGGTATGAACGCGAATTTGAGATAAAGCCGCATAACGGTAGGATACATCTGTGTTTTGAAGGAGTAGATTATCATTGTTTCGTATACGTAA
>CAKXBD010000198.1 GCA_934871445.1 uncultured bacterium
AAATCACTCTCATTATTACCGGAGGTACGTGGCAGAGCGGAGAGGAGAGGAGAGGGGAACTTTTTCCGAAACGGAGCTGAAAGAGATTTTCGGGGAAAATGTTACGGTCGAACTTATAATCGGTGAAAGCGGTTGCGATTTGTCTGTCTTTCCCTTATACGAGGCCGAAACGGTATATAGCGTTACTTTTTAAAATTTTGAGAAGGAAAGGCGGAAGTCTTTTCTTCTTTTTTATGAAATATAAAATTTATGCAACATTTCTTCTCGGAATTTCTACTTAATTGATAAGGAGCAGCGGAATAGGATTGACGTTAAGGGGGAAAAATGGTAAAATAGCATTATGGATATGACGAACCGAGAAACAGAGATTCAGACGGAAAGCGGGCAGGTTTCTTCCTCGGAGGAAATGTTGTGCGAGGCTGAACCTGCCGTCGGAACGGCAGGGGGCTTGACCGCCGTATTAAAGAGAAAATTCCCGAAACCCTTTTCATTTTTTGTGAAATATTGGGGGCTTTTTGCCGCGCCGCTCATCGCTTTTGTACTTTATATGGTACAGTTGGCCGTCTCGGGGGTATATCCCTTCGGCTCGGATTACGTGGTCGCGAGTTACGACCTTTCGGCGCAGATTTGTCCCTTTATCGAACATCTTTTTGATGTCTTTGACGGAAAATCTTCTCTCTTCTATTCCTATGCAATTGCGGGCGGAGCGGACGTATTCGGAACATTTGCCTATTTTTTTATCAGCCCGTTCAGTTTTATCTTTCTGTTATTCGGTGACGGAAACGTATATAACGCTTGCGGTATCGTCATGGCGTTCAAGCTCTCTGCGATTGCTTTTTCGGGCACGTGGTTTGTCAAAAAACTTTTTTCGGAAATTCCTGATTTTTTGGGCGTGGCAATCGGAATCGTTTATGCCTATTGCGGATATACCTTTGTCGCCAATACCTATATCAATTGGGTGGACTTTCTCATCTATATGCCTTTCTGTGCGGCGGCCTTCGTGCATTTTGTCCGCACGAATAAATTTCTTCCCCTTTCCCTATTGATTGCCTGTTGCATTTATACCTGCTTTTCAATTGCCTGCTTTTCCATGCTGGTCGCGTTTCCCGTTTTGGTTTCATATGCCTTTTTCTGCGTGGATAAAGAAAAAAGAAATTCGTTCATCACATACCTGTGCCTTGCGTTTTTTGTCGCTGTTCTGATAGCACTGCCGCTTCTCATTGCCGCGTTGATGGCATATCTTCGCAGCGGCCGCGGGGGAGGTCTGTTCGACGAGTTTTGGTATGGATTTACGACGAAAGACGGAAAGCGTATCTTTGACATCAAAGGATATTTCAGTCGCAGTGGAGAGGCTTTATATCGCAAATTCAGCTATATTTTCAGCGATTCAATCTTTGTCTTTCTGACGATTGTCTATTTTGTCCGCTCCAAATTGAAAACGCCGCTTTCTAAATTTATGCTCGCGGCGGGGATAGCTACTTTGGTCCCGGTCGTCGTCGATGAGTCCATGTTGCTGATGAATATGGGCTCATATATGTCCTATGCGTTGCGTTTCGGATTTCTCAACGCGCTGTATTTTCTCGGCGGAGCCTGTCTCGCGTTGAGAGGAATTTGCTTTCAAACCGATACGACCTTTGACGGAACGGAGCTTGAAAAGAAGGGAAAAGAAGGCTCGTTGATATTTTATGCGGTTGTTTCGCTCGTTGTGGCCGTAGTGATATGCTGTTTTGTGTCCAGCGACGCCTATCTTACCATTTGGGATAATTTTATTTCCGATTCCGCAGCACTGAACAACGCGCACGGCTTTTCGGGAATGTTTGCTCATTCTCTCGGCGGGTTGCAGGTCATTGCTGTCCTGTTTATTCTCGTGGGTTTTTCTGCCTTGCTGGGAACTTTAATGGTAAGGAATAAAGAGATCGGCGCGCGCGTTGTGTCGATTTTGTTGCTTTGCGTCGTTGCCGTTCAGGTAATATTTTATAACGAACAACTTATCGTCGGAAATCGCTCTACCCATTATAATTTCGATCACTATGAAACAATGACTGCCGTCCTCAACGAACGCGACGACGGTTACTTCCGAATTAAAGACTATGACGACAAGCTTACCGCTAATGTACCTTTTTCCTGTAATTCAAATTCTTTTAGCGTGTTTTCCTCCGTTATCGACGGCGATAACTTTGAAATCGTCGATTTGTTCGGATATTCGGGGAACGGACGGAACAGTATGAAAAGTGCTCGCGGTAATTTTTTCGGGGATTGCTTTTTAGGTTATAAATATTTCTTTGTCAATGAGGACAGTAACGGTTCCGTCTCTAAACTCAGCTATATAGATCCACTCGAAGGTGCCGACGGAACTTTTGAAAAGGACGAGGGAGGCAATATCGTCACACTTCATTCCGGAGCTTTTTATATGTATGAAAATACGTCGGTATTTCCGTTGGGGTATACCGTGACGGACGGAGCGTTTCGTTTTCCCGAAGAAAACACCTCCTCCAATCGCACGAAAAATCAGTTGGCGCTATATGAATTTTTGGGGGGAGAAGTCGATAAAGCTAAAACTGTTACGACAAATATGGTAAAGACGCTTGGGAAGGATTTGTGGACCCGCGCGGCGGAAGTACAGGTCGGCGCGGGGGAAATCACTGCGACCGTAACGGCCGAAAAGGGAGAATATCTGTTCCTCAATTTTGTGGCTTCCAAGGGCTATACAGTAACTGTAAACGGAAAAAAAGCGGAACTTGTCGACAACGATTTGCATTTTCTTTCGGTAGCTTTGGAAGAGGGGGAAAACATCGTAAAATTCACCTATTCTTCTCCGTATATAAAATATTTTGCGGTAGGGCTCGCCGCAGCAGTGGTGGCGCTTTTGGCAGTAGCGTTCATCGTCAAAAAGACGAAATTTATGCAGTCTGTATCGGGAGTTATCGCTTGGACGGGAGTGGCGCTTGCCGTAGGCGTTGTGCTTTTCTTTATGGCGTTTCCCGCTGTCGTAGGTTTTATAAAATTGGTTTTTGCGCTTTGGACAAAAATTTTCTGAAACGGGAAATAAAAATATTTTGTACGTTGTCAAGTAAATAAGTATAAAATAAAAATTCTTTTGAAAAATTGCCGAAAAACGCTTGACTAAATTCCTCCATGTAAGTATAATAGTTTATGCTGTTCCGCGAGAGAGGTCGTAGAGCGACAAGGCAATATTGAGGCATAGCGCAGTTTGGTAGCGCGCTTGGTTAGGGACCAAGAGGTCGTGGGTTCAAGTCCCGTTGCCTCAACCATGGAAGCTCACATATAAACGTATGTGAGCTTCCTGTTTATCTGAATACAAT
>CAKXBD010000199.1 GCA_934871445.1 uncultured bacterium
CCAATCCAATGACTTACCCGTTTTTCCGATTGCCCCACTCTTTCGCCAATCCAATACCTTTCCTTCCGTCCTTCACTTTCAGCCGACAGGCGCGTATCGGTTTCCACCCAGCCGCGTCGCCAGCCCCTTCATTTCCAGAGCAGACAACAGCGCATAGACCTTAAAAACGGGCACTTGCGATTTATCTGCAATCTCTGCTACATGCGCCTCACCGAGTTCCTTCAAAGCGGAAAGGAGCCGTTCTTCGTCCGCCGACAAAGGCGGAGCGGATTTTTCCTCTAACAAGTTTATACCAAATCGCCCCAAAATGTCAAACGAATTTTCGGTGAGGTAAGCGCCTTTTTTTATGAGAGCATTGCAGCCCGTCCCCGCGGCCGTACCGGGATCGTACGGCAAGGCAAAAATTTTTTTGCCGAATTTCTCTGCATATCCCGCGGTAATGAGCGCACCGCTCTTTTCCCCCGCGCCGATGACGAATACTCCTTCTCCGAGCGCGGCCAACAGCGCGTTTCTCTTTTCGTAGGAAAAG
This sequence comes from uncultured bacterium, assembly GCA_934871445.1. Lineage (GTDB taxonomy): Bacteria > Bacillota > Clostridia > Christensenellales > Borkfalkiaceae > Scatosoma. Next base: position 530 of record CAKXBD010000199.1, read on the forward strand.
GTTCTGACGGGGGTAAAAAAGGAACGTGCGGATAAAAGAAGCCCTCGTTCCGCCACGCGGTTCAAAAGCTGAAAATTCCCCTGCGGCAGATGAGAAAACCCTCCCGCCGCGAGCGCTATGACTTTTCCGCTTCCCGCCAGAGCCCCTTCTGCAGCCGCGAGGTCTCCTCCGTCGGCCGTGCCCGTGAGAATCGTGAGATGCGAAGATACCTGTTCGCAGATTTTCGCGGCCAGCTTCAGGGCAGCGGGAGGAGTTCTCCTCGACCCGACGACCGTCAGCATGCGGGTTTTCAGCAGGGAAAAATCCCCTTTTCCGTACAGGACTAACGGAGCGTCCGCGCGCTCTTTCAAAGCGCTCGGATAATCCTCGGAAACGCGCGTCACGGCCCTGAGCTTTTCCCTTTCGAACAGCTCGGAAAGATTTTTCCGATACCCGTCGTTTGAGAGGGCGGCGCACATATTATTATATACGCTTTCGCCGCACGATTTAATCAGCGATTTTCCGAAAAAGCGAAAATTCCCCGCCAATCGCGCGGCGCTTCCCGCCTCCGACAGTAGCCTTCTTTTTTCACCGTCCTCTATCTGAAAGGAGTCCAGCCAAATATATCCCTTTTCTTCCTCCGTATATCCTTCCATCTTTCCTCATTTTCTCCCGTCGTTTATCCGATGTTTCCTCGTTTTTCCGTCATATATTCCTTTTCTCCCTCGTTTTTCCACCCGTCTCGCCCGCTTTCTCTCTTTTTCAGTTCAAAAACAAAACGACTGCGACCGCGGCCTGCCAGCCGAGCCCCAAGAGATTGACGGCATGGAAATACCATTTTTTCGTTTTATGTCGGCAAAAGAACATAGCCGCATACCCTCCCGCGGCGCCTCCGAAGAACGAAAGTCCCAAAAGCACCTTTTCGGGAATTCTCCAAACATTCCTTTTCGCTCTGCCCTTATCCGCGGCATAGACGGTGAACGCGACGAGAGAAATTGCGGCGAGTGCCGCACAATAAATCCATTTCATAAAAGCTCCTCCCCGTTCCCGCCCGCGCCATAAGTGCGATAGGAAACGGCTTCATAGAGATGTTCGGGCCCGATTTTTTCCTGCGCCGCGAGATCCGCAATCGTTCGGGCCACCTTCAAAATTCTCGATCTCGCGCGCGCGGATAATTTGAGCCGCGAAAACGCCTCTCTCAAAACCTCCTCTCCCTCTTTGGACAAACGGCAGTATTCCCTGAGCTCGCTTTCCCCCATTTCTCCGTTCGTCGTAACCCTGCCGCCCTTGAATCTTTCCCTCTGTATGCGCCTTGCGGCATCGGTGCGCTCTTTTACCTCGGCGCTGGTCTCCTCGCGTTTTTCGGAAACGAGGTCGTCGTAAGCGACGCCGTCCACTTCCACCTGAATGTCGATTCTGTCGAGGAGAGGACCCGAGACGCGGGCGCGATAGCGCCTTATCTCGTTCGGAGTACAGGTACATCGCCTGTCCCTGCTCCCGTAATTCCCGCAGGGGCAGGGATTCATGCCCGCGCACAGCATAAACGACGCGGGATAAGTAACGGAACCGCCCGAGCGAGAAATAGTGATAACGCCGTCCTCGAGCGGCTGTCTCAGTGCCTCCAAAGCAGAGCGCTTATATTCAGGCAACTCGTCGAGAAACAACACGCCGCCGTGCGCCAGACTGATTTCCCCCGGGTGAGCGGTGCGGGTACCTCCGCCGCAGAGGGAGACGACGGAAGCGGTATGATGCGGCGTGCGGAAAGGCCGTTTCGTCACGATTCCTTCCTCGCCCAGAATCCCCGCCACGGAATGAATTTTTGTAATTTCGAGCGCTTCCTCGAACGACATATCGGGCAGAATGGACGGAATCGCGCGCGCGAGCATGGTTTTTCCGCTGCCGGGCGGCCCGACGAAGAGGATATTGTGTCCGCCCGCGACCGCCACCTCTAACGCGCGTTTTGCGACGGGCTGTCCCTTGACGAAAGAGAGATCACATTCCTTTCCCGCCGCATTATTTTGAGCGGAAAACTCGGACGGCGGAACGGCTTCCAAAGGGACGAGTCCGGACAGATGCTCCGTCACTTCCCTTAAAGAGGCGGCGGCATAGACCTTTACGCCGCGGATATATCCCGCCTCCTTCGCGTTTCCCTTTGGCACGATAAACTTCCGAAATCCCTTGTCCCGCGCGGAAATTAAAGCAGGCAGGACCCCCGAAACGGGTCTGAGCTCCCCGCTCAGGGCCAATTCTCCCAAAAAGACGGTATCTTTAATATCGGCCTGTAAAACGCCGTACGCCGCCAAAATACTGACGGCGACGGGCAAATCGAACGCCGAGCCTTCCTTTTTAACGTCGGCGGGCGCAAAATTGACGGTAATTTTATGAGCGGGAAAATCGAGGCCGCTGTTTTTGACGGCGCTCTTTACCCGTTCCCGTGCCTCCTTTACGGCGGCGTCGGGCAGTCCCACCATCTCGAAGGCGGGAAGCCCGCGGGAAATATCCGTTTCGACCGTGACGGGAACCCCCTCCAAGCCGAGAAGGGCATAGCTCAGCACTTTTGCAATCATATTTGTCCTCCCCGAAAAACAAATTCCGCAAGGGGAAAACCCTCGCGGAAAAGTCCGTCAAATTCGAAAATAGCCGTTTGAAAAAATACTCATCCAGCAGAACATTCGTTCCGCCGCCTTTGCCGAAAGTCCGAAGCCAGCCTCCTCGTTTATCTCCTCCGCCTTCGGCAGCGGGGACTTGCAC
>CAKXBD010000200.1 GCA_934871445.1 uncultured bacterium
GCATTCCGACTACAAGTACCCCTGCAAGCCCGATTGCTAATCCGCCTAAAAAACTTTGTTTGTTCATTCTTTTTATCCTCCATTTTTCCCTTTCGGGGTTTTTACTGTTTTACAAATAATTTCTTGACCGCCTATGCTTCCGTCTCGCCTACACTAAAAGGAGAACGCCCAACAATATCTTTAATAGCGATAATTATCTGTATTTACGATAATTATATATCGTTATCAACGATAAGTCAAGCGTTTCACGAAAAAAAGCTGTAAAATTATTTTTAGGAGGTATCTAAATAATGGATATTGGAAGCAAAGTCAAAGAGCTACGCCTCGAAAATACTTTAACACAACGAGAATTATCTCAAAAAATTCATATAGCACAGAATACTCTTTCTCAAATTGAAAACAATATTGCAAATCCAAGTTATGAAGTCTTAAATTTAATCGCAAACTTTTTCCAATGTTCAACCGACTATCTACTCGGTCGAGAGGACGACTTTGGAAATATTACCATACACACAGAAAAACCCGCCCCGCTTCCGCAGGACGAGCAAGATTTGCTTGATATTTACCGAAAATTAGATACCGTCAACAAAATGCATGTTTCCGCTTATGCAGAAGTGCGCCTTGAAGAACAGGAAAACCGAAATCCTTCAACAATTAGAAAAAATAATATGAGGTAATCCACATGGAAACGAAACTAAAACTTTTTAACGAGAAAAAAATCCGCACCGTTTGGAACGCCGACGAGGAAGATTGGTATTTCTCCGTCGTGGACGTCGTTGCCGTTCTGACTGACAGCGAAAATCCACGCCGTTATTGGAGCGACTTAAAACGTAAACTTACGGCGGAAGGCAGTGAGTTGTACGATAAAATCGTACAACTGAAAATGCAATCGTCAGACGGAAAATTTTACAAAACCGACGCACTGAACACAAAAGGAATTCTGCGGTTAGTACAGTCTATCCCTTCCCCGAAAGCCGAACCGTTCAAGATGTGGTTGGCCCAAATCGGCAGCGAACGCCTTGACGAAATCACCGACCCTGAAAAAGCAATAATCCGCGCGCAAAACTATTACAGGCAAAAAGGCTATTCCGAAGAATGGATCCGTCAACGCATGAGCGCAATAGAGGCTCGGAAAAATTTAACGAATGAATGGCAGGCGCGCGGCGTAGAAAACGACAAAGAATTTGCGATTTTAACAAACGATATAACAAAGGCTTGGTCGGGACTATCCGTCAAAGAGTATAAAGAGCTGAAAGATTTGAAGAAAGAAAATCTTCGGGATAACATGACGGACATGGAACTTGTCCTCACCTCTCTCGCCGAACTCACCACAATCGCGCTTTCCCAAAAGGAGAAGCCGCAAACCATGGAAGAAAACCGGCAAATAGCAAAACGAGGCGGAGGCGTTGCCGGAAACGCCCGGAAAAGCGTGGAAGAAGTGCTCGGACATTCCGTCGTGTCCCCTCTCAATGCTACCGATAAAGACAAACTCTTAACCCGCAAGATGAAAGAAATTTCAGAAACCAACGAAGAAAAATAAAAAAGTATCTTCCTTTTTTTGGTAAATTGTTTTACCCTCTTTCTATGCGTGGATAACGCAAATACACACATAGAGAGGTGTCAAAATGACCCAAAGAGATTTGCACGAACTCGAACAAGCGGCAAGAGCTATCGTTGCCGTCGTCGAACGCAACCGCGTTTCCGATGAAACAGCCGAAGAACGGCGCGCTGCTTTTCACTTCGTTTCAGGCGAAGTAAAAGAAAAAAGCCCCGCGGTATCTACCGGAGGCGAAAAGAAAAAAAGAAATACGGCATTATCATTCACATCACAGGAGATTGAAGAAATGCCAAACGAACTCAAAAAACTTTTTATTACCGGGGCTGTTATCGCCCATGTCAGAAAAAACCGCGATTCTTACGAAATCCGCGTACAGCTTCGCGGAAAGCGGATCTCTGCAAGCGGACAAAATCTAAAAATCGCAAAAATACGCTTTTTACAAAAACTGAAAGAATATGAACGCATGGCGGAGCTTACTCTTTCGACAGCCCCTTCTGTATCTTTCAAAAAATATTCCGAACAATGGCTCGCCGCACGAGACCCGAATATCAAACCCAGAACGCACGAAGATTACGTCACACAACTCAATGATTTGAACGCTGTTTTCGGGAAAAAAGATCTTCGGGAAATCGGACAGTTCGACATTATGGAATATTTGAACGGGCTTGCAAAAATCGGCAAGGCAAGAGCGGCTCGAAAACGGTATCAAATCTTGAAATCCCTTTTTGAATATGCCGTAGTAGATGACTTTATCCGTCATTCCCCTATGGCAAAGGTTCGGATCCCCGTTTATGAGGGCGAAACGGGAGAAGCATTGACAAGACAAGAAGAACTCGAACTCGTTGAAAAATGTCTTTCGGGGGGAACACGCTCCGGCGCCGCTTACATATTTTTGTTATACACGGGAATCCGCAGGTCAGAGCTTGCGACGGTCGAAATAATCGACGGTGTTTGGATTAAAGTCGTCACCGCAAAACAACGCGCGGGGAGAAAAGAAAAAGTCCGCCTCATACCGATTTGCCCGCGGCTTCGTCGTTTATTGCCGAATCTTGAAAAAGAAATCGGTGAACTTAAAAACCTCTATCCGAATCGACTTACCCGGACATTCAAAGCATGGTTTCCTGCTCATCATCTGCACGAGCTTCGGCATACGTTTATCACGAGGGCGCAGGAGTGCGGAATTTCCCGGGAACTTGTTTCGCTTTGGGCGGGGCATAAGGCGGACAATACTATGACTACAAACGTCTATACCCATTTTTCAAAGGAGTTTCAGTTGCAAGAAATAGAGAAATTCGACTACTGAAAATTTCCCCCATTTTCCCCCACATGATGTTTTATAACAGTCCGAAAGGGTAAACGGGAAAACGAAACAGATAAAAAATAACAAAATTACAAAAAAAGGCGCAAAAAAACCGCTTGAAATGTTACTTTCAAGCGGTTTGGCTGCTCCTGTCAGGCTCGAACTGACGACACTCGGATTAACAGTCCGATGCTCTACCGACTGAGCTAAGGAGCAATATTTCCGATTGTTTTTATCGGACAATCGGAAAGAACTGGAAAGTGGCGATGCCCTATCCTCCCGGTCAGTGTCCCGACAAGTACTTTCGGCGTAAGAAAGCTTAACTTCTGTGTTCGGTATGGGAACAGGTGGAACCTTTCTGCT
>CAKXBD010000201.1 GCA_934871445.1 uncultured bacterium
ACGGGACATTCTGATGGATATGCGATGGAATGTTTTAAGAAGGGCGGGATTTTCGGATATTGAAAACAACGTCTTTTCCTTTTCGGATGTCGCGGGCTATGAAATTCCCGATCCTTTCGGAAAGGATCTCGATTGCTATCGCCTGACTTATCAAAAAATTGTCGGGGGCATGTCTGCGCTCATAGAAAAATTATTCCCCGAATTGCGGGAAGATGCGACCGAGGTGAAGGCTGAGGCGGAAAAGAAGGAAACGGAAATCAAGAGCGGGAAGAGCGGCGCAAAAAAAACGGAAAGAAAAAAGAACGGGGAAAAAGACGGAGAAAAGAAAGCGAGAAAGCCGCGGGCAAAACCGAGAAAAAGAGTTTCAAAAACCGCGGGGGCATCGGGTGCGGGCGGCAAAGTTGTCGTGAGGACGACAAAGAAAGCGCCTGCGAAGAAAAGGTCTGCGGGCAAAAAGAAAAAATAAATGCGCAAATCGAGAAAATTTTGCGGTAAATACTTGAAAGGAACGGGGGGATATGGTATAATGAAAGACGAAAAAGGAGAAAACAAATTATGAAAATTGCGATTGCCTGCGATCATGGCGGACTCAATCTCAAAAAGGCTTTGATAGAATATCTCGTAAAAAACGGCTATGAATACGTCGATTTCGGGACAAACAGTACGGAGTCCTGCGATTATCCCGATTATGCTCTGCCTGCCGCGGAAAGCGTCGCCCGCGGGGAATGTGACAGAGGTATCGTCATTTGTTCCACGGGAATAGGCGTTTCGATCGTCGCCAATAAGGTTCCGGGCGTCCGCTGTGCGCATTGTCACGATACTTATTGCGCAAAATACACTCGGTATCATAACGATGCGAATATGCTCGCTTTCGGGGAAAAATGTCTCGGCACGGGCATGATGGAAGAAATCGTCACCGCGTTTCTTACGAGCGAATACATGGGCGGCGAACGCCATGACCGCAGAATCGCGAAGATTAAGGCGATCGAAGAAAAATATTCCAAATAAAACGCCGCAGAGCGGGCTTGACATGCAAAAGAATAAGTTAGGAGATACAATACTTATGGAAAAATACGAGTTTTTCGACAACCCCAAATTTCATTTGGTAGACCACCCGCTCATAGAGCATAAACTTGCGCTTTTGCGCGACAAGAACACCACTACAAAACAATTCATGGAGTTGGCGGAAGAAATCGCCATGTTGGAGACCTATGAGGCAACGAAAAATCTTCCCCTCGAAGATGTGGACGTCGAAACTCCGATTACGACCGCGCATTGCAAGATGGTCTCCGGACGCACGGTCGGGGTTGTACCTATTCTGCGTGCGGGACTCGGTATGGTCTCCGGAGTATTGGAGCTCATTCCCAATGCAAAAGTGGGACATATCGGGCTTTACAGGGATCCCGAAACACATGAGCCCGTGGAATATTACTGCAAGCTCCCCGCAGACAGCGAACAAAGAACGCTTCTCGTCGTCGATCCCATGCTCGCGACGGGCGGAAGTGCTTCCGATGCGATCTCTATGATCAAGAAACACGGGGCGAAGAATATCAAACTTTGTTGCATCGTCAGTTGTCCTACGGGAATCAGAAAAGTCTTGGCTGACCATCCCGACGTAGATCTATATGTCGCCGCTATCGATCCTGTTTTGAACGAGCATTGTTATATCGTTCCCGGACTCGGTGACGCGGGCGACAGGTTATTCGGTACAAAGTAAAAAGGGCGGTAAAACGGTACTTTTCCGCGATAAGAGTCCCTGCAAACTTGGCAGGGGCTCTTATCGCAAACGAGGGCTTTTACATACGACGTAAAGGAAAGAGTTAAAGAGTTCATGGAAAAATTTTGGAATAACCTTAAAGATTTTTTTTGGAATTTTCTCGGCGGTTACGGCTTGAATATTCTTAAAGCGTTGGCCTTATTCGTCTTGGGTTTACTGATCATTCGGATTGTGACTTCAAGTGTGAAAAAACGCTCCGTCAAAAGTCGGAGGTTAGATAATGCGGCTTCGACTTTCATTACTTCTCTCGTCGCTTTAATCGCCTATGTGGCTTTGGCCTTGGTGCTCGTAAAAACGCTGGGGTTTTCTACCGCCGGAATCGTGGCCGCCTTTTCCTCCGTCATGCTCGCAATCGCCCTCGGTATGCAGGATACGCTTTCTAGCCTTACGAACGGTATTCTGCTCATTTTTACAAAGCCCTTTCAAGCGGGAGATTATGTGGATATCGGCGGTACGTCGGGAACGGTCAAGGAAATAAAATTGTTCTCGGTCAAAGTCGTGACTACCGACAACCTTACCGTCATTATTCCTAACAGCACGGTTCTCGGTTCGGTCATCATCAATTACAGCAGAATGCCTCTCCGACGCTTGGAAATCCTTTTACCCGTATCTTATGATTCGGACGTCTCAGAAGTCAAAAGGACGGTCATGGAGATCGTGGAGGCAGATAAGAGAATTTCAGCGCTCCCTGCACCCTTTTTTCGCTTGACCGACTACGGAGACAGCGCTCTTAATTTTACCTTGCGCGTTTGGACAAATCCCGACGATTTTTGGAGCGTTAAGTTTGATTTGCTCGAAGGAATTTTGGAAAGTTTCCGAAAGAACAGAATCGAAATTCCCTATAATCAATTGGATATACATGTCGTAAACGGGAAGGAGGGCGTATGATGAGAAATGAATTTGTCAATGTTCTTTTATCTGCGTCAGATTCCTTGTCCGAAGGAGCTTCTGCGGGAGAAATCGGAGAAAACGGCTTTCGTTTGGCAATACAATACGGCTGGTATATTCTTCTGATTGTCGCAGGGTTGTTATTATTGGCTTTTGTTAAAAGAAAATCCAGAAAAAATTTAACGCCTTCGGCGGTCAGGCAGAGCTGTTTGGCTTTAAAAAAGAAATTGGAAGTTGTTCTCGACGAAAGGGATAAAAGTCGCAACGGGCTTTTTAATCAGGCGAAGGTGGCAAAGCTCCGTTCCTTGGCCGAAGAGGCAATGTGGAATGCTCTACGGCTCGTCGACGAACGAAAAGATATGGTTTTCGAAGGTGTGGCAAGCGGACTCGACGCGATCGCAAATCTTTTGTCGGAGCTCTCGGACGATGCGTTCGCCGATGCGGAAGAAACTGAACGGTATGTTCGGGAGGCTCTTGAAAAAACACAAAAAATTATCGGGCAGGTAGACGATATTATTGCCGCTCGAAAGGGATAAAC
>CAKXBD010000202.1 GCA_934871445.1 uncultured bacterium
GGCATACACCCCTCGAATACGTCCCTCTTTTCAAACTCATGCAAATCAGCCCGCTCGGCGGACAGAAGGGCGTCCACAAACGCGTAGTATTCCTCTTTCGTCAAAGGACAGTTGATGTAGTCTCCCGAGCCTTTTCCGTAACGGTCACCCGTAAACGCCGCGGACATGTCTATGCTTTCGGCCGAAACGATGGGCGCGGAAGCGTCGTAAAAATACAGACCGCCGCCCGTTTTGTCTAAAATATCCGCCGCCAAAGCGTCCGCCGTGAGAGGCCCCGTGGCCACGATCGTATAGCCTTTTTCGGACGCATCGGGCAGCGCGGTGACTTCTTCGGTTAAAATCGTCAAATCGGGACAGGAGCGCAATTTTTCGGTAATGTACGCGGAAAATTTTTCCCTGTCGACCGCGAGAGCCGCTCCCGCGGGCACCGCGCTCGCGGCGGCGGCTTCCATGGTCAGCGAACCGAGGATTCTCATCTCTTCTTTGAGAAGCCCGCAGGCGTTCGCATAAATATCGTTGCTTTTAAGGGAGTTAGAGCAGACCAACTCTCCGAAATTGCTTTCCCTGTGCGCGGGAGTCAGCTTTTTCGGCTTCATATCCACAAGCAGAGTGGGAATCCCCGCACGGGCGAGATAGTAAGCGGCTTCGCTTCCTGCCAGCCCGCCGCCGATGACCTTGACGGTTATTTTTTCCGCCGAAACTCGTTTTCTTGCGTCTTTGAACGAAATTTCCTCCGAAGCAATCTTCCCGCCGTCGGCCGTCTTGCCGAAAGTCTCCCGCTCTCGGGCAAAGTTTTCATCTGCCGAAAAATTTGCCCTGCCGAGACCGGCCGCCGTCTCATTCTTCATCGTCGAATCCTTCGGGAAGATATCCTCCCTCGTCGTAACCGTCGTACAGCGGCTCGTCCATAAGGGGCGGAGCCTCGCTTCCCGCCGCCGCGGCCGAAGTTTTCTTTTCCGTTTTTTCGGGTTTTTCCGCCTTTATTTTATAATCGCACTCCTTGTTAGAGCATTTGATATTTCCGCGCGCGGTCTGAACGAGGGCCTGCCCGCATTTCGGGCATTTTTCGCCGGTGGGAATGTCCCAGCTCATGAATTTGCAGTCGGGATAGCCGGAACAGCTGTAATAAATTTTTCCCTTTTTGGATTTTCTGACCGTCATGGGCGCACCGCATTCCGGGCATTTTCCGACCAGCTTAGGTTCCTCGTCCGAGGGCATGGACATGGTGGATTTACATTCGGGATAATTGGGGCAGGCCAAGAATTTCCCGAACTTGCCGCTCTTTACGATCATGTTCTGCCCGCACTTGGGACAGCGGACAGAGGAAATTTCCTCCTTGCCTTCGCTGACGATGTTGCGGCATTCGGGATAATTGGAACAGGCCAGATATTTCCCGTATTTTCCCATGCGGCGAATCATGAAATGCCCACACTTTTGGCAGACAATATCGGTCATCTCGTCGCCGTAAGAGGACGCATTTTTCAGATTTTCCGCGAAGCCGGGATAGAAATCCCCGATGACGTTGTGCCAGTCCACGCCGCCTTCCTCGATGTCGTCCAGCTTGGTTTCCATGCCCGCCGTAAAGCCGACGTTCATAATATCCTTGAAACATTTTACCAGCATATCCACGACGTCGTAAGCGACGGGCGTGGGAACCATGTACTTGCCGTCCTTTTTGACGTACTTCTGATTGAGTTTGGAAATAATGGTCGCATAGGTGGAGGGGCGGCCGATCCCCTTTTCTTCCATGGCTTTGACGAGAGAAGCGTCGGTATAGCGAAGGGGAGGTTTTGTAAACTTTTGTTCCTTCTGCATGGAAACGAGGTCGAGCTTATCCCCCTCTTTGAGGTCGGGCAGGAGCTTGGCCGCCGCGATGCCATCTTCGTCTTCTTTTTTGGGAGCGGCGACGTCCTCATATACTTTGGTGTAGCCGGCGAATAAAAGCACTCTTCCGCTCGCCTTGAATACGTAGCCGGAATTGTCGATTTCCATCTGCGTGCTGTTGTATTTCGCCTCCGCCATCTGCGAAGCGAGGAAACGCTCATAAATGAGCTTATATAAGGCGAAGTGCTTTCTGTCGAGCAATTTTTTCGCCTTTTCGGGCGTCATTTCGAGGTCGATGGGTCTGACGGCCTCGTGCGCGTCCTGCGCTCCCTTTTTCGTGGCGTAATAGTTAGGTTTTTCGGGAACGTACTCTTCGCCGTAGACCGCTCGGATACGGGCGAGCGCGTTCTGCTGCGCCTCCGCGGAAATGCGGACGGAGTCCGTTCTCATGTAGGTGATGAAAGCGAGATGATCGCCGTTTTCCGTCTCTATGCCCTCGTAGAGGTGCTGCGCGAGGCTCATGGTTTCGGGCGATGAGAATCCGAGCTTGTTAGAGGCGTCCTGCTGCATGGAGCTGGTGGTGAAAGGCGCGGGCGCGTGGGATTTAGCGACGGCCTTTTTGACCTTGGAGACGACGTATTCGCCTTTTTCGAGTTCCTTCAATACCTTTTCGGCTTCTTCGGCTGAGGAGGGCTTATATTTTTTCGTTCCCTTTTTTTCGAGGAGCGCCTTAAACGGAGAATAGGCCTTCGGCCGATCCTGTAATTCGGCCGTCAGATTCCAATATTCTTCGGGCTTGAAGGCCTGAATTTCCCTTTCGCGCTCGACGATGAGCCTGAGGGCGACCGACTGCACTCTGCCGCCGGAAAGGCTGCGCTTTGCAGAGCCGTCGGTATCTTCTATCTTGTGATTGAGGAGCGTAGACAGCTTGTAACCTACGAGACGGTCGAGGACGCGCCGCGCCTGCTGCGCGTCCACGAGATTATAGTTAATTTTGCGGGGGTGTTCCAGTGCCTTTTGAATAGCCTTTTGGGAGACCTCGTTGAATTCTATGCGGTTTTCCCTGTTTTCATCCAGGCCGAGAACGGTCTGTAAATGCCAAGAAATAGCCTCTCCTTCGCGGTCGGGGTCGGTTGCGAGATAGACGTTGTCCGCCTTTTTCGTCTCGTCCGTAAGGCGCTTGATGATGTCCTCCTTGCCTTCGGAATTGACGTATTTCGGTTCGAAATTGTTCTTGATGTCCACGCCCAGCGTATGCACGGGCAAATCGCGGATATGTCCCGCCGAAGCGTCCACCTTGCGCAGCGGATTTTCCAGCCGTAGGTTCTTACGCTCCGCCGGGTGCAGCCCGTACTTCCG
>CAKXBD010000203.1 GCA_934871445.1 uncultured bacterium
GCGCAATACTACTCTGCGGAACTTGCGCAAAAAGTAAAACGCGGAATGCGTGAAAGTTGTTTGAAAGGAAACGCTGCGGGGGTAAAGCCAATTTTCGGGTATCGGTTGGTCAATAAAAAATATGTCATAGAGGAAAACGAGGCGGAAATCGTCCGAAAGCTGTTTTCGGATTATATGGACGGAAAAATAATTAAGGAGCTGGTGGAATGGCTGAAAAACAGCGGAGTACGGACACATCGAGGAAAGGTATTTTCTTTCGGGAGAGTCTCGGAAATGTTGAGAAATCCGAAATATATCGGAAAATGCAGTTATGGCGGAACGATATATGAAAATATAGTCCCGCCGATTATCGAGGAAAACCTGTTTTATCGTGTGCAGGAAAGATTGTCTGAAAACGCATTCAAATCGGGACGTGCGCGTGCTGGCGAGAAATTCATTTTGAGCGGGAAGTTGGTTTGTGCGGAATGTGGGAATCTGATGGTAGGAGAGAGCGGAACTTGCAGGAACGGAGAAATCCATTATTTTTACAAATGCACAAATAAGAAAAGGAATACAAAGAATTGCCCGTCGCACGCGGTGAAGAAAGAAGTGATGGAAAACAGCGTATACAGTGCAATCATATCAGCATTAAAAGATGAAAGATTTATAGAGCGCGTAGCGGAGCAGACGGTGGAAATACATAATGCGGAGTTGAAAGAATCAAGGGAATTAAAAATATTGTATAAGCAGCTTGAAGAAACGGAGAAGAAATTGGAAAATATAACGGAAGCAATTTGCGCCGGGATTTTCAATTCGTATACACAAGCGAAAATGGTAGAACTGACGAACACGAAAACAAAGTTGTCCGAGCAGATAGGGGAGGAGGAAGCAAAAACGATAAAACCGTTGCAAGTGAAGAAAGTAATATTGTTTTTGAAGAATTACAAGCTTGCGATGAAATGTGCCGAGGGAGAAATAACGTTAGAGGAGAAAAAATGCCTCTTTAATATATTCATCAAAGAGGTGATATTCGACAGGGAGAGAATGATGATAGTCTTAAAAACGACAGACGAACCGGAGCCGCCCGAAAGGAAAGGATTTTCGGAAACGGAATCCCAAGCAGAGGGCGAAAGGAAAAAGAAGATAGAAAAATCGGGGGATAAAGAAAAATCCCGAGCCGCTTACGGATTATTCCGTAAACGGTTCGAGACACTTCCGTTTGGTGACCCCAACGGGACTTGAACCCATGTTACCACCGTGAAAGGGTGGTGTCTTAACCGCTTGACCATGGGGCCATCTATATTAAACGCACTCTCGTGCGAATAATGACTGTATGATAAACGGAAAACTTCCGCGTTATAAACAATGGTAGCGGCGATGAGATTCGAACTTATGACCTATCGGGTATGAACCGATCGCTCTAACCAACTAAGCTACGCCGCCATTTGGTTGCGGGGGCAGGATTCGAACTTGCGACCTTCGGGTTATGAGCCCGACGAGCTACCTAGCTGCTCCACCCCGCGATAATGGCCTCTCGAACGTGCGCTTTTCAAACTCAAAAGAGCTAATTAATAATACTAAAAATAAAAGGATTTGTCAACTGTTTTTTGTAAGTTTCCGAAAAAAATTTCAAAAATTTTTTCATCGGATATTTTCACGCAAAATCTTCCCGAAAAACGGCAAAAATAGGATATCGGACAGATTAATTCATTCTGTTTTCCAAAAATTTTTTTGCATCGTACCCCTGTTTGTAGAGGAGATAGGTCATTACCTGCGGCGCGGAAAAATCTTTTAAGGGGACTTCTTCCAAAAGTCCGCTTTCCAATTCCGACTTAATCATCTTATAGGGCAGAAAGCTGTATCCCAGTCCGTTTTCGAGGTAATGGAAAAGTTTTGACGAATTGTCCACCTCCAAACGAAATACGTAATTTTTCGGGAATAAGGAACGAATAAAGGCTCCGACCTCGCTCAGGGCGAAATTGCACATCAGATAGGGAATATGCGTGAGTTCTTCCTGCGTTACGCCGTTGGGGTATCGGTTTAAACCCTTTCCCGCGACCAAAACGAGTCTGTCAGAATCGAATACCTCACAGACGTATCCCGTGCGCTTTAAGGGAATTGAAGAGAATACAAGGTCTAAAACGTTATCTTGTAAAAGCTGTATAAGGTCCAAGGAATGTCCTAAGACCACCTTTACGGAGGTGAAGGTATTATTTTTCAGACATTCGTCGACGAGCGGGCGCACATAGGTTTCGTAAGTCGCGTTGATTGCTCCGATTGAAAATTTTCTGGTATAGGCAGAGACGGCGTTTATTTCTTCGAGGGAGGTTTCCTGCAATTCGATGATTCTCTCCGCATATTTCAAAAAAATCTTACCTTCTTCCGTTAAAGTCACCGTTTTGGAGCCGCGCGTAAAAAGTCTTTTTCCGACCTCTTTTTCCAACTCACTGATGCGGTTCGTGACGGTGGATTGAGCGATAAACATCTGCTCTGCGGCCAAGGTGAAATTTTTTACCTTGGATAGAAATATAAATGTTTTAAGTTCCTCGGTATTCATTGAAAAAGATGATTATCCTTATCAGTTTTATCTATTACATTAATTATTATAACACTCAAAGCGCAGAAAAGCAAGCAAAAACGGAGTGCTGAAAAGGATTTCTTGGGTTGTTGAGGATCATTGACAAACAGGCGGGGAAGGAGTATAATAAATAGAAGAAAAGAGGAGTAGGCCAATGGAAATTACAGAAATAGAAGAAAAAGTGCGGCAGATAAAGGCGGGGCTTTCGTCGGGGAACGTTTTCGGTGAACGGGTGTTTCTCGTGGCGGCGACGAAGACGCAAAGCGCGGAGTGCATCAATGCGGCGATCCGCGGCGGAGCGGACGCCGTAGCGGAGAATAAGGTTCAGGAATTCAGAGAAAAGACGGAATTTCTGCTTCCCTGCCCTCAGCATTTTATCGGGCATTTGCAGACGAATAAGGTAAAGTATCTGGTAGGAAAAATTTCTCTGTTTCATTCCTGTGACCGCGACGAACTCGCAGAGGAAATTTCCCGTATTTCCGTAAAAAAGAATGTCCGTTCCGAGGTTTTGATACAGGTAAATATCGGCAGAGAAATCACAAAGGGCGGTTATGCTCCCGAAGAGACGCGAGCGGCATGGGAACGATTACGGGAAAAGGA
>CAKXBD010000204.1 GCA_934871445.1 uncultured bacterium
TCCGAACAGTAGCCGTGATCGCAACCGACGTCCGCAAACACCCTCGCTTTCGTCAGGAGCGAGCACAGGACGTCTATCCGACTGCCGTAGCCCATTATTCGAGAAAATCCTTTAACTTTTTGCTTCTCGACGGGTGACGGAGCTTCCGAAGCGCCTTCGCTTCGATCTGGCGGATACGTTCCCTCGTGACGTTAAATTCCTTGCCCACTTCTTCGAGCGTACGGGGCTTTCCGTCGTCGATGCCGTAACGGAGCCGAAGCACCTTTTCCTCGCGGGGTGTCAGCGTGTCCAGAACGCTCAACAGCTGTTCTTTCAGCATGGTAAATGCGACGGAATCGCTGGGCGTGGTCGTCTTTTCGTCCTCGATAAAATCGCCGAGGTGGCTGTCCTCCTCCTCTCCGATCGGCGTTTCGAGGGAAACGGGGTCCTGCGCGATCTTCTGAATCTCGCAGACGCGTTCCTCGGAGACCCCCATTTTTTCCGCGATTTCGCGAGGCGTAGGCTCGCGGCCCAAGTCCTGCAACAGGAGTCTCGAAACCCGCGTCAGCTTATTGATTGTCTCCACCATGTGCACGGGAATACGAATCGTGCGGGCCTGATCGGCGATCGCGCGGGTGATGGATTGGCGTATCCACCAAGTGGCGTAAGTGGAAAATTTGAAGCCCTTTTGATAATCAAATTTCTCCACCGCCTTCATGAGCCCTAAATTTCCTTCCTGAATGAGGTCGAGAAAGAGCATGCCCCTGCCCACATAGCGTTTTGCAATCGAGACGACGAGGCGGAGATTTGCTTCCGAGAGCCGCTTTTTCGCCGCTTCGTTGCCGTCCTGCATGTGCTGGGCGAGTTCGATCTCTTCGTCCGCGGAAAGGAGCGGCACCCGACCGATGTCTTTCAAATACATCTTTACGGGGTCGTCGAGTCCAATGTCGGACAAGGCCTGTTCAAAGAGTTCCCTGTCTCGTTCGTCCTCGTCTACGATCTGAATCCCCGCCTCTCCGATAGACTTATAGACATAATCTATCTGATTGGCGCTGGTGTCGTACTTTTCCAGAATGTCGCACAGGGCGTTTGTGGAAATGCTTCCCTTCATCTTGTAATTGTTGATGATGCCGGCAAGAATTTCATTGAGTTTTTGTTCGGATATATTACCCACTTTGCTTTATCCTCCGTTTGATTGAGCGAAAGCTGTCTTTTGTTTCGATTTATTTGAGAAGTTTTGTATATTCGTTGATCTTGCGCGCGATTTCCTTGCGCTTTTCGGTGTCCCGTTCCTCCGAGAACAGCTTCGTATATTCTCGGATCTTTTCCCCGATCTTTTCCCGTTCCAGCGTCTTTACGCTGTCGGAAAAAAATCTCTCCGCGATCTCGCCCGAAAGTTTGTCCCCGTAATTCAAGTCCAAAATTTCGTTAAACTCGGGGCAATCCTCGTCCAAAATCTCGAAAAGCTCGCTCGGGCGCACCTTTTCGGCGTTTTTTTCGCACGAACCGATATACTGCGCTATGATTTTATGCACATTATCTTCAAATTCAATACCGTCCAACGTATAATTTTCCGCATAGGGCGCAGAAAAAAGTTTTGCTGCAAGTATAAACCGCGCCGCTTTTTTGTACTTATCCGTGCCCGCTTCCGAAGGCGGCGGAACCGCGATTTCCAACTGCTTCTCCGCGGGCAGATTGTTCAAATCCCGCTCTAACGACTGATAGGAAATTTCCGTCTTGTCCCTGAGCTTTTTCAAAAGGTCCTCTTTTTCGCTCTCGCTCTCCGCCGTGCGGACCACCTTCAAAGCCTCCGCGAGGAAGTTGCGCTTGTCCTCCGATTTTTTCAAATCGTACTTTCCTTCGAGCGCGTGCAGTTTATAATCGATGAGGGGCATGGCCGCGTCCAGACAAGCCTGATAGGCGGCGGCGCCCTGTTTTGCCACATCGTCGGGATCCAGCCCGTCGGGCAGGGGCACCACACGGACGTTCAGATTTTCGTCTTTCAGGATTTCGAGCCCCCTCAAATCCGCCTTCTGTCCCGCAAAATCCCCGTCGTAGCTGATGAGCACGTTTTCCGAATACCGCTTCACGAGCCGCGCCTGATCCTTGGTCAAAGAAGTCCCCATGGAAGCGACGACGTTTTCAAAGCCCGCCTGATAGAGGGAAATGGTGTCCATGTATCCCTCGACGACGATCACTTCGCTTATCGGCTTCGTACGTTTGAGCTTCTTCAACAGATTGATATTGTATAAGGTCTTGCTTTTATTGAATACCAGCGTTTCCTTGGTGTTTTTATATTTCGCGAAATCGGATTTTTCGAGAAGCCGCCCTCCGAAAGCCACGACCTCGTCGAACGCATTGATGATGGGAAAAATGAGCCGCCCGCCCTGCGAATCGATGAGTCTGCCGTTTTTCGCCTCCGTGAGCACGCCGCTGTCCAAAAGGTCGGCGCGCGAATATCCCTTCCCCGTCAGATATTCGGGCAGGGAATAAAAATCGAGCGAAGCGCCCAGCCCGAACTTTTTCACCGTCGTCGGCGCCAGCTTGCGCCGCGAGATATATTCGAGATGCGCTTCCGCCCTGCCCCCGTAGAGGTTGGAGAGATAAAAACGCGCGGTATCGAGAAGAATTTTCACGAGAGTGTCCCGCTTGCGTTTGAGCGCCGCGGCTTTTTCCGAATCGAAGTCGCTCTCGGGAACGGGGATTTTCGCCCTTGCCGCGAGAATACGCACCGCACCGGGAAAATCGGTCGATTCGATTTCCTGCACGAAACGCACCACGTCTCCCGACACGCCGCAGCCGAAACAATGATAGAACTGCTCCGATTCGTTCACGGCGAAAGACGGGGTCTTTTCGTGATGAAAGGGACAGCAAGCCCAATAGTTGCCCCCCTTTCTGTCCAGCGCGATATAGCTGCCGATAACCTCCACGATGTTGTTTTTTTGTTTGAGTTCCTGCATAAAGCGGGGGTCCATCCCGCGTCCGCTCATACTTTGACACCTCCAAGGGAAAAGGTCTCGGGAATAAACAAATCCTCGAATACGTCTATGGCGTATCTGTCCGTCATGCCCGACAGATAGTCGCAGATGATCTGCTCCTTCGACGAAATCTCGCTCAGCCGCACGTACTGCGCGGGCAGCCTCTCGGTGTGCTTCATGAAGTAT
>CAKXBD010000205.1 GCA_934871445.1 uncultured bacterium
GGGAAAAGGAAGGATTGATCGTCAGGGGATTTATGGCCATGCTGCCCGATTCGGACGATCAAGAGCTTTTGGCCGATCTTGCGGATGAAATGCGCGCTTTGTATGATACCGTAAGGAGAGAGGATGAAAATATTTCCTTTCTTTCTATGGGTATGAGCGGAGATTATAAACTTTGTATCGCGCACGGCAGCAATATGATTCGCCTCGGTTCCACGCTTTTCGGGGCGAGAAACTATCAAAAAAGCCCGATGTAAACAAAAGTTGACGGAAAGTAAATCGCTGTTTTTGGACAACATTCCGTAAAATGTAGTATACTGGAAATAAAAAAGGAGTGACCATCATTATGCAATTTTATCAAAAACTTTCCGAGCTAAGAAAAAGCGCGGGACTTTCTCAGGAAGAACTTGCGACAAAGGTAGGGGTTTCCCGACAGACGGTATTCAAATGGGAATCGGGGCTGAGTTCGCCCTCCATGGACAATATTCTCGTACTCTGCCGCTTGTTTTCCGTATCCGCCGACGAGCTTATCGGGAATGTTTCCCCCGAAGAAACCAAAGAAGAAATACAAGCAGCGCCCGTTTTTCCCGTTTGCAGATTCAGATACGAGTATAAGAGCAAGCGAACGCTTTGGGGGCTTCCGCTCGTACATATCCATATCGGCTTCGGTTTTTGTAAGGCGAAGGGAATTATTGCAATCGGCAATATTGCCTGCGGACTCATTTCTGTCGGAGGTCTCGCTTTGGGGCTGTTATCCATAGGCGGCTTTGCCTTGGGACTTTTTGTTCTCGCGGGGCTTGCTGCGGGAGGACTTGCGGTCGGCGGATTGGCGCTGGGTGCTTTTGCAGTCGGCGGTTTAGCTGTCGGGTTCATCGCCGTGGGCGGAGCAGCGATCGGAATGTATTCCTTGGGGGGAGCGGCTATAGCTGTCAATATTGCCGCGAGTTCGGGAAACGGTTATGCGCATGCGCCGCTGGTCATTTCGGACGGCGTTCCGTCGGGGAGCTACACTCGTCTCGTTTCCGATTTCGAGGAATTATTGCAGGCTGCTAAGGAACTGTTTCCGTCAGCGCCGCATTGGATTTTAGAGCTGATGTCCTCGATTGTGTGATGTTTTAAGGCCGAAAACGGTCGAAATTGCGCATGTAACGTGAAATGATACAGGATTTTTTTCAAATGCAACCGTAAAGCGCTTGAAATTGCGATTATGCCGCGGTATAATCGGGGCATAAAAAACAGGAGCGAGGAAAACGAAAAATGAGCTTTGGCACAAACGTTCTTTTTTATCGGAAAAAGTTTGGAATCACGCAGGAGGAACTTGCGGAAAAATTAGACGTTACGCGGCAGACGGTATCGAGATGGGAAACGGACAGCGCCTTTCCAGACATGGAAAAACTTTTGGCGCTCTGTACGATCTTTGACTGTAATATGGAAGTTCTCGTCAGAGGCAATGCGGAAGCAGAGAATACAAAGCAATATAAAGCGAATTTAGACGCTTATAATAAGCACATGAATATGTATTCGGCTTTGATTACGACGGGGGTATGTATCATTCTGGCGGGCGTGACGGCCATGCTGTTTCTCTATTCTGCGGGAGTGCGTGAAGTGTTGGGAGTAGTGACGCTTCTTTCGTGTATCGCGATCGCCGTGGCGATTTTTATTTCCGGCGGAGTGTCACACGGAAATTTCATGCGGGAAAACCCGGGAATGGAGAAATATCCTTTGGAGCGCCTGCGCGCGTTCCGCCGAAAAGAGCCCTTTTTATATGCCGGAGCGACGGTGCTCATTTTCATCGGAATCATTTTAATGATTGCGATGTGCTATGAGGACGGATATTCTCCCGCGGGTTTTACCGTGGAGGAATGGGAATATTTTGCGGTGGGAATATTTTTGCTTCTTTTGACCGTAGCCGTGGGCATGTATGTATCCACCGGCATGACGGCGGCGAAATACGACGTGAAGAGCTATAATCGGGAATGTCGCATGCGCGAGGACGACGAATCGTTTGAAGAGGAACTTTCCGCGATGACGGAAGAGAAATTGAAAGAGAAATTGAAAGAGAAATCTTCCGAGTCGTTGTCGAAAAAAGGGGAACGCATCAGCAGCGCGATCTGCGGAAGCATCATGTTGACGGCGACGGCCCTTTACTTGGTTTTCGGATTTCTCAAAAATTGGTGGCACCCCGGCTGGATAGTCTTTGTGGTGGGCGGGATTCTCTGCGGTATTGTCTCCCTGATTGTTGAGGCGGTTTGCGGAAAAAAATAGATATTTGGAATTTTTGGAAAATGACGAAAGCCCCGCTCAAAATAAGCGGGGCTTTTCGATATTCGGGCAGTTGACAAAACGGTCAAATTTATGATACAATAATCTGCGGACAGCCGCGCGGCTGTTTTTCATAGTATACCCCCGTATACTATGAAAAAGGCTTTTTGTAAAGGACGTCGGGATATGGAAAAAGAGAAACGGAAGAAAAAAAACGTAAAAAAACGTGTCGCCATCACCTTGGCGTGTATCGTATTCTTTGTGGGAAGCGTTCTTTTGGGCTTGCAAATCGGCGTAATTTATACCGACCGCACTTGGGTGCATTGGTGGCCCGATTATGAAAAAAAGGATATTACCGCAACGCTGGAAAAAAGTACCTTGACCGCGGCGGATTATGAACTTTTGTACGAGCAGACTGGCCTGACGAAGCTCGGCGTGGACGGACTTTGGGGAAGCGGAAACACGCGGCAGATTTTGAAAATACAGGATTTCTACTTTGAGGAACATACGGTCACTTGCAGTCGTTTCAATCCTTACACTTACAGCGAGACGATTGAAAAACATGCACCCATAGCGAAATTGGAGGACGGAGACATCGTCGTTTCCGCGACGACGCACGTATCCGGCTGGCGGTTAGGCCATGCCGCTTTGGTGGTGGACGGGGATACAGGGACGCTTGCGGAAGCGTTCGGGCCGGGCGAAGTGAGCAAGCTCAGCAGCGTCAGTTCCTTTACGGATCTCGCCAATCTGATGATTTTGCGCCCGAAATTCCCGAAAGAATTTCGCGAACAGGTCGCAGAGTATGCGAAAGAAAACCTTCTCGGCGTAAAATATAGTTTTGCGGTGGGGATACTCTCCAAGAAATATAATGAGGA
>CAKXBD010000206.1 GCA_934871445.1 uncultured bacterium
GCTCCCAAAAGACCGTTGTCGCTGTGAATACACGCGCCGCGAAGAATTATCCGCTCTCCGTTCAGTGTAAATCCTTCCGACCTACTCACCGTAACTTGACGAATGCCGAACGGGATTTCGCGCTCATCTTCCCCGTAGCGGACTTTCAGCGTATATAATTTAGGGTTTTGGGGAGACCAAAGTTCTGCATTTTCCAGCTTGAAACGAGTTTTTGCTCCAATTCCCGTACTGCCCTCGTAAAGCGTTCTTTCCCCGTCGCAGACGGAAAAGAATATCGTTTGCGCGGCAGGAATATGGCAAAAATCAGCGACAGAAGAGGCAAGGGGATTAGCGGAAAAATCGGCAGCATCGGGACGGGAATAAATATCTGAATCGGAAATAAAAAATACTTCTATTTCGCGAGATATATAGTCCGTTGTCCGAATTTTTACGCCGTTGAGAGCCAAGCTTTCCTTGGGAAGAATATGCAACTTTACGGGACGATAAATCCCTGCCCCCGCGTACCAGCGGCAATTCGGCTGATCGGAATTATGCGCCACTACGCGAATTTCTCCGCTTTCTTCCAAAGGGACATAAAAATTCGTGAAGCCATACGGACGATACGCAACTTTTTTGCCGTTTATGCATACCTCCGCATGAGAATATACCCCTTCAAATTCCAATATGACTTTTTTATCCGACCACTCCGGCAAAAGGGAAAATTCCTTTACATATTCGTAATCGTATCCCTCGAACCAAGCGCCGTGCGTACCGCTCGCACACGAATTTCCGCGCGCTTCCGAAAGCATGGCGTCGTGAGGCAAAATGACCTCCCGAAAAGTTTCCTCGTTTATCCGCCGATATTTCCAGCCGTCATTCCATTCAATCGTTTTCATTTATCCTCTACCCTGCCCTTTTCTTTTTTAAAAAATTGCTTTATTCCTTTGAAGAAATACCCGTTGAACATCAAAAGCAGTCCTTCCATTTTATTCCTGTTCATTCCGCCAAATTTTGCAAGCCCTCGGACGGGTTGATGCAACACACCCATGACCAAAGTATTTGCCGTTGAGCGCAATCCGAAAGCCCTACAAAAGGCGATCGCGAATCGGATTCCGCCCGAAAAAACCCTTCCTGTCCAGCCTTTTGCATAGCGGAGATCCCCTACCGTACTGTTTTCGTGAATGGACATTCCCTTCCGTTTTTCCGCTTCCTTCCGTGGAGGAAAACTTACATTTATGCAAGCCTTTTCCGTAGGGGTAATGCCCTCTATGAATAATTGCCCGCAAAGCCTTATGTCCTCTGAGGAAGCGCCCACTTCAATATCGTAGATTCCTGCCTCCGTCAGCCACTTTTCCGCGCCGACGTCGTAATACGCGAAATCCCTTATATCATAAGGCACAGAGACCTCTTTTTCCTCGCCCTCTTTAAGATATACATTTATAAACGAAAATAATTGGCGTTTCGGGCGTTTTAACTTTCCGTCTTTTTTGCCGTAATAAATGCCCGCAATCTCTTTTCCCGCAAGGCTTCCGACGTTCTTTACGACAAAGAAAATTTTTCTGTCCGAAATGCGCAAATTCGAGTACTCAAATTTCGTGTACGAAAGACCATAACCGAAGGGATATTTCGCTGTCCGTCCGGATCTATATCCCAAGAACAGTCCCTCTTTGTACTCAACGCGATCTTCTCCGCCCGGAAAGAGCTCAGGAGAGGATGTGGGACAATCTTCGTACTTTCCCCACCAAGTCTCCGCAAGTTTGCCCGACGGATTCACTTCTCCCGTGACCAGCCGAAACGTCGCTTCCGCCCCCGCCTGTCCCGAAAGCCCCAGCCACAAGACCGCCGCGGCGCCTTCCGTCCAATCCAATTCAACGGACGAACCGCAGTGCAAAAGCACGACGACTTTATTTCCCGCTGCAATTAAGGCTTTGAAAAGGTCGATTTGATTTTGTGGAATCTTCATGTCTGCACGGTCGATGCCCTCGGCTTCGGAAAATTCGTCCAATCCCGCGAAAAAAAGAGTAACTTCTGCCTGCGCTGCAACCTGCAAGGCACGGCGGAAAAGTTTCCCGCTCTTTTTCCCGAAACGATGAAAACCGCGCTCACATCCCACGACGGACAAAGGAACAGAAGGGGCGGGAGAAAGCGGCGGCGCGGAGAGGGAAGGACGAGCCGAAAGGGACTGTGAGCCCTCCGCGGGAGACGAACCCGAATCGGGCGACGGAACCGAATTGGATGACAGACCTGAATCGGGCGACGGAACCGAATTGGACGACAGACCTGAATCGGATAACGGAGCTGATTCGGACGACAGAACCGAATTGGACGACAGACCTGAATCGGGATATAAGTCTGAATCGGGCTTTGTCACAGATGACGAAAGAGACGAATTGAGAGAAGTAAATACCTTTTCCGCTGACGACAAAAAAGTAGGATTTACGAGCGAGGACCCCGCGCCCTGATACCGCGGCTGAAAAGCAAAATCTCCGACCAGTGCCACGCGCGTCCCCGCTTTCAGCGGAAGTATACCGTCGTTTTCGAGAAGGACGGCGCTCTTTTCCGCCGCTTCCCGCGCAAGAGCGTGATGCGCCCTTTCATCGTATGCCTCGCTTTGCTTTTGCGACGTAAATTCCGAAAGTTCCAAAAGGCGATAGACGCTTTCGTCTAAAAGACTTTCCTCTATGCGACCGTCCTCAACCGCCTTTATCACGTCTTCGACTGCATATTTACAAGCGGGCATTTCCAGCTCGTTACCGCATTTTAATCCGTCTACACGGTCGTTACATCCGCCCCAATCCGTCACGATTACTCCGTCAAAGCCCCAATTTTCCCGCAAAATCTCCTTCAAAAGATGCGGGTTTTCATTCGCAAATTCGCCGTTCACCTTATTATAAGCCGACATTACGCATTTCGCTCCGCCTTCCTTCACCGCTATTTCAAAGCCGCGAAGATAAATTTCCCGAAGCGTGCGTTCGTCTATGACCGAATCGCTCGTCATGCGGCGATACTCGCGGTTATTCGCCGCAAAATGCTTCACGCACGCCGCAACCCCTTTACTCTGGATTCCGCGCACGTAAGCCGCTGCCATCTTCCCCGATAAGTACGGGTCTTCTGAAAAATATTCAAAA
>CAKXBD010000207.1 GCA_934871445.1 uncultured bacterium
GTTTTGCGGCGCTGTCGATGAGCGCGCAAATTCTGCCCCTTCCGTCCGTATGCCAATCGAGATTTGAACAAATGCGTTTAATTTCCGCCGCGTGGTAATCGATATCCTTTCCCGCGGCGAAGTGTTCGTATACGACGTAAACGTTGTCGTCATAATCGACGGCGAACCATAGAGCCGCGAGCGGATTATTCAGACCGGGATCGATGGAAATGCCGGCCTGCCATTCTTTCGGAACGGAAAAAGGCTGTATGACGTGAATATGTTCGTCGAATTCGGGATATACGAGCCCCGTAGCCGAGGAAAATTTTCCGTACCTGCGGCTTTGCAGCTGTTCTTCGTCGAGGCAGGTTTCGAGCCTTGCGATTTCCTCTCCCGAAAGGTAGGGATTATCGTTCCATTCCATAAATTCGTACCATACTTCGCCGTCGCCGTGTCGGTTGAGAAAAATCTCCTCATAGACGAAGGTCAGTCCTTTTAGCGGAGTCATCGTCCCGAAAATATCTCCTCGGCGGTCGATGACGCGCATGCGACATTCCTCGTAGATGTCGCGGGGCGGCTCTTCGTCGAACCAGACGAAATCGAGGGAAGCGCCCTGAAATTTTTCCCGTCCCTGATCGCAGCTCTTAAAGCCGATCGTGGAGATTCCGCCGAAGACGTTACGGATGCGGATGAAGTCGATGACGCCGTTTTCGGGGCTGTCCTTTCTGCCGCTCTGCATGACGATTTCCTCTATCCAGTCGGGGCGGAGGTAATAAAGAATTTTCCTCTGTGCGACATCCCGCTGCACCTGAGCGGAGAGGGAGACGACCCATCCGACGGTATTTTGTCTGTTTTTTCGATAGGGGTGAACCCCGCGGGAGATATAGATACACTCCACGGCGCCGCACTCGGTCTTTCCGGAGCGATTTCCCCCAAAGACCCAGCGGTTGCGTTTGGGGCATTTGTGGAAAGCGAGCTGTTTCTCGTGTTTTTTCTCTCCGCCGTTGTATCGAGCCAGACGGTCGGCCGAGCGCCTTTTTTCCAATTCGTTTTCTATCCTGCATAACTTTTCTACAATTTCTCTCATAATCCCCGCCAATCGGTCAAAAACTCTCTTTTCTGTATTTTTATAATAGAAAGCATGAAAAAGTTTATCTTATCGGCATTGTTGCCGCTGTTATATTTTATCGTTTCGGGACTGTATCCTTCGGTTCGCGCTCCGGCCGAAGCGGAGAACTTCTCGTATGCCTGTATTCGTTCGGAGAACGTATATTTATACTCCGAGGAGAACGACAGAAGCGGTCTTTTTCTTCTCCCGTACACCTATTACGTCAAAGTATTGGTGATGGGCGCGGAATATTCCTACGTGGAATATCTTTCGGACGGACCGAACACGCGCAAAATCAACGGCTATTGTAAGACCTCGGAGCTAACTTTTGTCGATTACATACCCGAACGTCCGTATCTGTATTATACTTTTGACGTGACCTATTACATCGAGGATTCCTCTTCCAAGGAAGGCGACGATTTTTTGACGAGTATCACCGTCACCTGTGCGTATTACGGAGATTATCGGGTAGGCTCCAACCTTTATTGCTATGTTTTGCGCGAAGATGCGTTCGGATATATTCCCAAGCCCTCGGATTTGTCCTATGAATTGAGCGATGAATATGACGACCACATGTCGGAAGAGCCGAACACCGACGCGGGGAATTTCGGAAACGGCGAATCGATGCCGCCCGCACAGATAGCCATTCTTGTTCTTTTATGTATTTTGGTTCCCGTCATTGCGACGCTGATTCTCCGTCCCCCGAAAAAGCCGCCCTACGAATCGGAGGAATAAACTTTTTTTGCTCGCAGCATTTCCATCCACTCTCTTTTGTCGGCAATTTTTCCGTTCTTTTCGCGGCGTTATTTCGCCGCGATTTTATATTTGTCCCTTTTTTCCCTTTCAACCAGTCCCCTGTTCCCGTGTCGTCGCTTTTTCCAGAAAACAATTCCACCAGCGAGCGTTCCCGCCCTGCGGCGTTTTTTTCTTTTCCCTGTTCTATAAACCGACACACGGACATGAGCCATTCAAATTCGCCGTATTCCCTTCGGAATTTTTCCTCCGTAAATCCGCGGCATTTCAAAATTCCCTCTAACTTATTCTGTAATTTCGCCTGCTTGCGAAAATATGCTCTCTCACTGCCGATGTCTTTCAAGTCGACTTTCTGACAGAATTGTTTCAGCCTCCCTTTCCTTCGGAAGTATCTCAATTCGAGCAGAAATCTTTCTTCTTCCGTCAGTCGTTCCAGTGCCTCGTCTATCGTATTTCTCAGTTTTTCTATCTTTTCTTTTCTCAAAATTTCTTCCGCCAGATAAACGGATAACTTTTCCGTCGTCACCCGATAATCGTAGGACATAAAGGCCTTGTTTTTGATGTGTTCCTCCCAATCTCTCTCTATCCTCTCCAATCTCGGATATACATATAACGCCGCTTTCAGATAATTTTCCAATTTTCCTTCCTCCCTCTTTGGCTCCCGCGCTTCGGGAACGCATTTATTATCGCACATCTTTTTTATTTGTCCAGCAGATACTGCCAGCTTTTTCCAAGATATGCGAACATTTGTTTGTATTTTATTCTATTATAACACATAAAATATGACAGATGTACGCAGGTTTTCAAAAATAATTTATCAATTTTGAAGAAAAATTTTTCTGATTTGGAAAAATATAAGACGAAGGAATTTTTTTGACAATTTGTTGCGTTTTTTGTCGAATTATGATATAATTTGTTCATGAAACGTTTTTTGGCGGCAATTTTATCGGTTTGCCTGCTTTCGTCAGCGACAGTGAGCGGGTTTTTTTCCGCATACGCCGAAGGGGCGGAAAGTTCGGAGCTTTATAGAAAAGAGCGAATATCGTCCGAATACGAGCAGGCCTCGGCGGACGAGCTGATATTGCCGTCGTCTTATGAACAATACCTTCCCCTTTCGGAGCCGTGCGACGTATCTGTAACGGAAAATTACACGGCGATCGCCGACGGCAGCAGGATTTACGTTTACGATCGGAGAGCGGGAGAATATCGGTGCTATG
>CAKXBD010000208.1 GCA_934871445.1 uncultured bacterium
ACTGTTTCTGAGCCGAGCTTATTTTTCCGTGCTCTTCAAAAAGTATCTGGACGTCTCCCCGGGAGAATACCTTCTGAATCTCAGATTCAACGAGGCCTGTCAGCTTCTTAAACGGACGGATATGCCCGTTCAGGCCGTCGCAGAAGGGGTGGGAATGACGCCCAATGCTTTCTTTAAGCTCTTCAAAGCGCGCATGAAAATGACGCCGTCGCAATATCGCGGAGAAAAGAAATCCATTGAAAAATTTCCGCCGCTTACGGAAAAAAGAAAATAAACGGCCGCCCGATGTACGGGCGGCCGTCGTTTTACCCTTTTAAGGGGATTTTTTCATAAACTATAAAATTCTGCTTCGTTTCTATTCGTCGAAATTGATTCGCTTTTCTTCGATGACCAACGGACGACGATTGACCTTCGTCTTTACGTTCAGGAGATATTCTCCGAGAATACTCATAAAAATAAAGGTGAACGAAGAGAAAAATCCCATACCGCAAAAGAGCGCGGGCCCCAATACGTTATAATGCAGACAGTGAAATACGAGGCAGGCTATTCCTCCCGCCACGCTCAGCAGGTTCAGAACGATCCCGAAAAACATGATGAAACGGATCGGAAATTTCGTATATTGCGTAAAACTGAGCATCGCCGCGTCATACAGAGTATGAAAATTGTTATGCGTCTTTCCCGCGCGGCGCTTTTGCTGCGTATAGGGAATTTCTATTTTCTTATAACCCAATTCCGCCACGATGCCGCGCATGAACGGCGCGGGATCGTCCAAAGTGCGCAGGACGTCCACAAAGCTCTTATCGTATAGTCCGGAACCCGTAAAATGCTCGATTTGCTCCACGTCGGAAAACCTATGAACGAGTTTATAGTAGACGGTACGAAGAAAACGCACAAATCTCTTTTCCTCGCTCTTCGTCTTTACCGCGCAGACGATTTTATAGCCCTTTTCCCATTCCGAAACCAAGGACGGAATCATTTCGGGCGGGTCCTGAAAATCCGCGCACATGGTGATGACGCAATCCCCCGAGGTCTGTAAAATTCCGTAAAAGGGAGAATTGAACTGCCCGAAATTCCGCGCGTTGAAAATCGCTTTTATCCGTTTATTCCCCGCGCAGAGCTGTTCCAGCTTCGCGCGCGTGCCGTCCGTGGAACAGTTATCGATAAAAATCAGTTCGTAGTCGTAGCCGCAAGACAGCTTTTCCGTCTGCGCGATGATCACCTCGCTTAAAGGTATTACGTTTTCTTCCTCGTTATAACAGGGAATGAGAAAACTTATCTTTTTCCTTTGGATTTCCGTTTGCATAATCTCCGTAAAACCAATCCCGCGGCCGCCCTTTACAGCGACAACGCTTCCTTTATGACTTTCAGCATATAATCCGTCATTTCGTCCGTCATGCCCGGATAGACGCCGACCCAAAACGTAGATGTAGTAATCCTGTCCGTATTTTCGAGCTTTCCGACGATTCGGTACCCTTCTCCCGTCTTTCGCATTTCGTCGAAACAGGGATGTTTTGTCAGATTTCCCGCAAACAGCCGACGCGTCTGCACGCCGCGTTTTTCAATATATTCCACGACTTTATTCGCATCCACACCCTCTTTACAGGTAATGAGAAAGCCGAACCAGCTCGGCTCGGAGGAAGGACAGGCCTCGGGAAGTATGATTTTATCCGTATACCCTTTCAATCCCTCTTTCAGGCGGGAAAAATTATGACGGCGGCGCGCGGCAAAGTCCTCTATCCGTTTGAGCTGAGCACAGCCGATGGCGGCCTGCATATCCGTAGCTTTCAGATTATATCCAAAATGCGAATAAACATACTTATGATCGTACCCCAGCGGCAGTTCCCCGTATTGTCTGTCAAAACGATGACTGCACAGGTTATCCGTACCGGAGGGACAAACGCAGTCTCTGCCCCAATCGCGGAACGAACGAATGATTTTCGCAAGGAGCAAATTACTCGTATAGACCGCCCCGCCTTCGCCCATCGTAATATGATGCGGGGGATAAAAACTCGACGTGCCGATATCGCCGATCGAGCCCGTATATTTTTCCCGTCCGTCTATCGTATACTTGGAACCGAGCGCGTCGCAGTTATCCTCTACCAGCCAAAGACGATTTCTTTCGCAGAAGGCTTTCACGGCGGAAAGGTCGAACGGATTTCCCAAAGTATGCGCTATCATTACCGCCTTGGTCTTGGAAGACAGCGCTCTTTCCAGCATCGAAACATCGATATTGTATTGCGGAATGGTAATATCCACGAATACGGGAACCGCTCCGTATTGAATGGCGGGAGTGACGGTAGTCGGAAAGCCCGCCGCAACCGTAATGATTTCGTCACCGCGGCAGATTCTGCGTTCGCCCAAAAGAGGAGATGTGAGCGCCATGAACGCGAGAAGATTCGCCGACGAACCGCTGTTGACCAAAAATGCTTTCTTTACGCCCAAAAATGCCGCAAAATCATTTTCAAATTTTTCCGTATACTCACCCGAAGTCAGCCAAAAATCGAGGGCGCTGTCCACGAGATTAGTCATCTCTTCTTCGCCGTACACCCGCGCTGCATAGTGAATTTTATCTCCCTCACAAAAGGCTTTCGGTTTATGATATTTATTGCAGTATTCCGCCACAAGGCGCAAAATTTCTTTTTTATCTCGTTCTTGATTGTCCATTGTTCGCCGTATTCACCCGTTTATAAATTCGCATATCTGTCTTTTCATACATGCCCTAAGATCTCCGCCCGAAAGGCGGCATTTTTCCCACTCTACGGTCTTTTCCACCGCCGACTTTATATTCCAGCGCGGTTTCCAATTAAAGGTTCTTTTTATTTTCGAGCAGTCGAGTTTGAGAAAGTTCGCTTCGTGCGGACCGCCGTCGTGCCTGTCTATCCACCCGATTCCTTCGCCCCATGCGCGGATAAAAATTTCTACCAAAGCTCCCGTACGACAGCAATCGTCCTCATTCGGCCCCACATTGTAATATCCCGCTTTCTTTCCGTCCTCGAACTGCTCCGCCGCAATCGTCAAATATGCCGACAGAGGTTCCAAAACGTGCTGATAC
>CAKXBD010000209.1 GCA_934871445.1 uncultured bacterium
GTGTATAAAATCGCTTTGACTTCGGGGTACATATCGCCCACCCAAACAAGTCGATCACGCTTTATGCCGTCCCATATAACGCCGTTTTGCATATTGAGCATAACTGTATAGCGCGCGGTATCATAAATTTTGTTTATAAGCTCGTCGCTACACACAAAATCGCCGATGGACGCCCCGCCGTAATGCGTAAACACCGCGTATACCGATTTAATTGCCACCCTTTCTCCCTCGGGAAAATCTATACGCACGAAACGAAAACCCGTCTGCCCGAACGTAAGGTCGGAATAGTTTACGAGCGTCGCCGAAAAATCACGCGGCGAATGATCGTTGCACGCGCCCATATAGCCGAGTTCGGCGTTTGCCTCGCCGTACGATTCCCCGAAGCGAATACGCACGACCGTACTGCCGCTCCCCGCTTTATGGCAAAGTATGCGCACGCCGCCGCTGATTTCGCGTCCGAAGTCGAGTAGTACAAAACCGCCGGTTGCGATGCAAACGTCGGTTTCGTCCAGTGCGATTTGTGCGGACTTTTCATATAAAAGCGTAGCGGAATTTAACACGTTTTGCGAAACGTCCGCTATTCGTTTCGGTAAAAGATATTCGGTAATTTGTTTGTTCATAGGTCGATATCCACTACATATTTTTTGCGAAGAATCTTAGTTTTATGACTTCGTCGGTATGTCGACCGTCTGCCGCTATATCCACCAAGACGTCGATATGGTCGGATTTCAATTCGGAAACGGCAATATCGAATTCGATGGTAGCTTGGTCTTTGTATTTCGTTTGCAGTATGCAACTGCGAAATCTTCCGCCGGGAAATTCCACGCCGTCGTTGCCGTACAGGGTAATTGAGAAACGACGCTGACGCCTACTGATTTTGTAGCCGTAAAGAGTCAGTTTAACGTGTTTTGTTTCGTTTTCCACTATCTCGGGTACGCCGCCATAGTCGACAAATGCGTTAAACGTCGGGAACTCTTTTACAACCGTAAAAGGTCCCGCTTTTACCAATTCGTTGATACGCGGATATAATTCGCCTTCCAAATGGATAAGCTGACGTATCCCCGTAACGTCGTCTTCACGGAACAAGTCGATTTTGCCGGTTAAACTATTATCCTCAAACTGCTCTCCTTTGGCATAAATACAAAACTTGTCATCCGGATAGCTTAAATCGAGCGGTTCGGAATGATAATTATGGTGATTGATAAACGACGGAATTACGTTTAATATCCTTTGCACCAGTTCGTCAACAGTCTTGGGAATGATAAGCATATCCAAGATATTGATACAAACCGTTGTAATTTTTCCATTGATAGGTTCCGCCCACTCCTTCGGAATATAATCGTTGCCATTGATAATACCCAAAAGAGCACCTAACGATGCGGCGGAACAATCGGCATCTTCTCCGCAACCTACGGCAATACAAATGCTTTTGCCGAAATCATTGTTACCGTACAACCAACCGATCAACATAATACCGATATTATTGGGGGCATCCATACCCGGTTCGGCTAACGGATAATTGGAATCGACATCTTTTCGACAAGCATACTGAATACCAAAGTTTCCGGGAATTTCATGCATTAATGATTCCCTTGCCTCTTGCCAGCTTACGCCGCTTTTATGCAATTTGCGTATAAGCGCAACAGTTTTTGCAATCAGACAGTCTTTGGGAATGTAGCTCAATCCTATATCCAAAAGGACATTAACATCGCTTTCGAAAAATGCGGCACTTTGTACGGCGGCAAGAAAAATTTCGCCGTACAGCCCCTCGTCGGCATGATCGACAACCGCATCACGATATGCGTAAACGGTAGCAATCTCCGGATGTCCCGGTGCAAGACATGCCCAAATCTCACTGCGGATAAATGCGCCGCAACTATTACGGTATGCATTATCCATATATCCTGACAAAGGCGGCAAAAGCCCCGATCTAAGGTTTGCTTTGCCTGAACCATATTCTACCCAATCAGGAATAATATAGGTAAGCCAATACTCGCCCAAAATTTCGGAATTAACAAATTTTCCGAACTTCTCCACCGCATTCAACCACACGAGTTGCAAATCCAAATCATCATTAGGCGGCGGATTTTCCAAGGTTTCTTTTGTGTAATAGGTTATGTCGAAAACGCCTCTTTGGGCCTCGAACGGAGCGCCCAATGCTCCGCCGATATTTTTACCGTTCCAACAGCCTAAAAGTTTTTCTTTTAATTGCGTATATGTAATCATAATTCCCTCAATAATACCCCTTTATAAAATAATACTTCTTTATAAATAATTATAAAGAAGTAAAAGAGGTTTTTCCAGTGCTGATTATGACATTTACGGTTGACGATTTTTACTTTGGTTGCGGTTTGTCTTTATGCTTGCAACGATACTTATTCGGCGTCTCGCCCAGAATATCCTTAAATAATTTATAAAAATTTTTTTTATCATTATAACCAACATGATAGGCGATTTCTTCAATCGACATATCCGTTTCGCGCAAAAGTTCCGTCGCTTTCTCTATTCGCTTATCATGAACCAACTCGCTGAAACTTTTGCCGCAATGTTTTTTTAGAGCACGGGAAAAATAGGACGGATTATAAAAATATTTTTTAGACAGTTCCGCCAAAGACAATTTTTCGCTATAAGCGTGACCAATAAATTCGATAACTTCCGACGCTATACTTTCAAAGTCGAGTTCGTTCTCTTTCTCACGGTTTTCTTTTAACCAACGAATTGCTTTCGCAATCAGCAATTCGATGTTCAAATGAATAATTAAAATATAGTCCGTCTTTTTTTTCTTAAACTCATTTAATATCGTGCGGGCAATCTGTTCCGTTTCAATAAGGTCGACACCCGAAAACTCTACGAGCGGTTTGGTTTTATAAATTCCGGTCTCATCTTGATAAACGAATAGCGAAAACATTTGTAAAAGACTGTCGCTTAATAAAGAGCTATTCTCAAAGAATTCCGGCTTTAATAAAATATTTACATAATTGATCGTAGGCTTAGGTATAAACGAATGAGTCTGTCCGATATTTATCAAAAGCAGATTCCCTTTTTTTACCT
>CAKXBD010000210.1 GCA_934871445.1 uncultured bacterium
GTTATGGCGTGGATACTGCCCGCAAAATGGCATTGCAAATAAGTCGAGTTTTGGGAATTCAGCGCAAAATTTTTGAAAAACGTAAAGAATACATCGATAAGAATATATTCAAGTTGAGCGTGTATCAGCTTTTTTATAAGATCTTTTCTTTTTAGTGTTTCTTTAAAAAGTGTGGTGAAATATTGTATTGCGGTAAGTTTTTTGGACTCCCGCAGTTTTCTTCTCCAAACGTCCGTAAATTCGTAAATATATTGTCGCAGAATGGCGTCCTTGGCAGGATAATTACGATAAAATGCATTGCGGGAAACACCGGCGAGCGTACAGATATCAGTGATGGAAATATTTTTATACTCGTGTGTCGCCATCAGTCTTAAAAGGGCTTCGGTTATGCTTTCTTTTGTAATTTGTTTAAGATCCTGATTGTTACCGTTCATCGTTTTCCCTCGTATATTAATATTTTAACATAAAACGGCAGGTTTCGTCAAGCGTGAATAAAAAAATGTGGTACAAACCATTGCGCTTTGTTACGACAAAGGCGGTATTTTGGGGCAATGTATTGATTTTGTATATAGAGTGTGTTATATTTGAAACAAGCAGAACCGATAAATCGGTCAAACAAATTTAATTTATATAAGGAGACGGAAAAATGATAAAAAAGGTTTTAACTGTTGTACTAGCCGCGTTTATGCTAGCGTGTTCTGTGGGTGTGTTTGCCGCCTGCGGCGGAGACGGATCGACAGGCGGGCCCGCCGATCCTTCCAAAGAATCGGGTGATGTTGTTCTCTCTTTTCTGCATGCGGGTACGTTGCAGCCCTCTACGGATAAAGTAGAGGCGGCGGTTTCCGAGTATGTTAAGGAAAAGCTTGGATTTGGCGTTGAGTTTAAAATGACGAATGTCTTCAACTGCAATTCCGACTATCAGAACTGGCTTCTTACCAATCAAGAGATCGATATCATGAATGTATTTACCGGGTCGGATTCTTTTGTTACGGACAAATCCGCGAGGGAGATATCGTCTCTTTTAACGCCTGAAATTGCGCCATATCTTTCGGAGGAGCTGAAAGACAGATCTGATGTCACTTTGAAGGGGCAGGACGATAAAATCTACGGTGTTTCCGTATTCCCTAAAAATTTACTCGGAGGGTATTCGTACGTTGTCCGTAAGGACGTTTTGGAGAAAGCCGGGCTGTATAGCGAAACACCTGTAGCGGGTAAATACACCGATTATCAGCAAATTTCCTATTCCGACCTTGATACGATTTTTGCAGCCATCAAACAGACGATGCCGACGAATTCTGCGGGACAGAACGTATACCCTTGTTCGGCAATGACCGGGCAAGACTATATGGCAGCTCTCGTTCCTTACGATAAGCTCGGAACGGAATCCTATCCGCTGGCGGTTTTGATGGTGGATCCCGTTACAGGAGAGTTTGGCGATGAGGTCGTCAATTATTACAAGACGGACGGATACAAGCAATTCGTGCAAAAGATGGGGGAATGGAACGACAAGGGGTACGTGCATCCCGATGCAGAGACCACGTCTACGAGCCTTAACGATTTCTTTGATTCCGAGCGTTTTGTCGGTGTAGTTTTGCAGACCAGTCCCGAATTACAGTATCAATGGGAAACCGATCGTCTGAAAGCAAAGGGAGGCACGGAGCTCGTAATGCTTCCTATGTCTACGGAGTATTTTTACGTTACCAATCCCATGCAGTCACTCATGATCCCGGCCAAGAGCAAACGTCCTGCACGGGCGATGCAGTTCATCGACCTGTTGTATTCCGACGAATACCTTGTCAATCTTATTATGTATGGAGTAGAAGGGGAAGAGTGGGAGTTTGTCGATGAAGAGCACGGATATATTTCGGAAACCGAACCCGGTTCGCGCACCGATAATTATGTAGTCGGTGGATTTTGGGGCGATTACAATATGGTGTACACTTTTGTACCTTATGGCCAGGATGTGACGGAGATCGTTGCAGATATGGAAGAGGTCGAAAAACAGACGGCAATATTTGAAGAGCGATCCTTAGCACATATGTCTCCGGCGGCAGGTTTCATTTACTGGCCAAACCGTTCTCTTTCGACAACTATACGTAATATCAATGCACAGGTTATGACCCGTTATTTTCTGACACTTGCTGTTGGGAACGGAACAAAAGGCTCTGACGGTACTTTCACAGGACCGGGCAGTACATATGAGGATTTTATTGATGCCCTTGATAATGCCCGTATCGAGACCATTGTCGCTGATAAGCAAGAGCAGTATTCCGCTTGGCAGGCAAAGCAGTAATACATAAAGGAGTCGCCTACATGAAAGATACAGAAACTATAGAAACGACAGAAACTATAGAAACGACAGAAACTATAGAAACGATCGAAGTGGATCAGGCTGAACAGATGAAATTGCGAAAGCGTAAATATCGAGGTTCCATGTGGGGGAATATCGTTATTGTAGCGTTAATGATGCTTCCGGGTGTCGTTTATCTCATCATTAACAACTACTTGCCGCTTATCGGCATGACTCTGGCTTTTAAAGAGCCGGATATGAGCCTTACCAATATATTCAACAGTCCTTGGTGCGGATTTGAAAATTTTGAAATTTTATTTCAAAGTTCGGATATTTGGCTATACGTTCGTAATACGGTTTTATATAATGTTGCTTTCCTATTGATTAATCTAACGATTCCCGTTGCGATGGCGATTCTTTTCTCTTTGATTCGAGGGAAAATTAAGAATGTTTATCAGACGCTGATTCTCTTTCCGTACCTTATGAGTTGGGTCATAGTCAGCTATGTTACCTCTGCGCTTTTCGGTGGAGAGAGCGGAATGCTTAACGCATTGATTGTCAATAGCGGTGGAGAAAGAGTCAAT
Organism: uncultured bacterium; assembly: GCA_934871445.1. Classification (GTDB taxonomy): domain Bacteria; phylum Bacillota; class Clostridia; order Christensenellales; family Borkfalkiaceae; genus Scatosoma. The sequence goes on from CAKXBD010000210.1 coordinate 2,875, forward strand.
TTTTATGGAACGGAAATGCAAGCGATGTGGCCGTTTGTCCTTATTTTCTTTAATACTTGGAAAGGTGTAGGTTTTTCGTTTCTGTTCTACTATTCGTCGATTCTTGCAATTAGTCCCAGT
>CAKXBD010000211.1 GCA_934871445.1 uncultured bacterium
TCTCAATGTGACCTCCGTCGCAAACGCGGTGGGATTTGCCTCGCCCTCTTTTTTCGCAAAAAAATTCAAGGATCTCAACGATATTTCGCCTAAGGATTACCGCAAAAATATGCGGACAACGTAACAGACGACTCAAAACTCGCGGACGGCGAAACGGGCACTCGAAAATCAAGAGAAATAACAGACAATATACGTCCGTACCTCGTTATGGAACTCTATATAAGAAATCTTGAAAATATATAAGCCCCCGACGAAAGTATTCGTCGGGGGCTTGGTTATCTAAAATTTGGTTTTGAATTTCTCTGATAAAGCACGTTTTCTGTATTTCTCAATTTTTTAACGAAAGAAAATAAGCCTGTAAAGCGATAATCGTCTTTCCGTCGTTAATTTCTCCGCTTTCTAACATGCGCTTAACCGTTTCTTCGGGCAGAAACTCCGCCGTCAGAAATTCTCCCTCGTCGAGGTGGGCGGAAGTATGTGTTCCGTTTTCGGCACGATAAATATAAATCTTTTCGTTCGTATATCCAGGAGTGGGATACATCGTAAACAGAAGCGTCAGAGAATCCGCACGGATTCCCGCCTCCTCTTCCAGCTCCCTGGCTGCCGCAAGGGCAGGTTCCTCTCCCGCATTGAGCTTGCCTGCGGGAATTTCATAAATCGTCTCCCCGTAAGCGTATCGATATTGTTTTACCAATAAAATTTTTCCGTTCTCCGAATAGAGCACACAGGCTCCGCCGGAGTGCTCCACCACCTCTCTTTTACAGGGTTTCCCGTCCGGGCGGAGAGCGTCGTCGGCTCGTACGGAAATAATTTTCCCGCGATAGATATAATTTTTTTGCACAGTTTTTTCTGTAAGCTCCATTTTTTACCTCCTTAGCGTTGCGTTTAGTTAAAGTTTATAGGTTTCGTTGCCTATATTGTCATTATAGCACAAAAACAAAAAATATTAAAGAAATTTTCCGAAAATATCTTGATTTTACTTGCAATTTTATGTATAATATAGACAATCAAAATTATCGGAGGTAAAAATCCAAATGAAATCCGTAAAAATTTCTCTCGAAATGGCCCAAAAAGTCAAAGAGTTCGTTTCTATTACCCAAGACTGTCCCTATGAAATTCTTTTGAAAAGCGGAAAATATGTCGTAGATGCAAAGTCTATTCTCGGTATTTTCTCGCTCGATCTATCCCAGCCTCTCACGGTAGAAATTTATTCCGACGACTGCGCGGACCTTTTAGAGAAACTGAAAAAATTTGCCGCATAATTCGGTATATTCAAAAATGACGACCGCCAAAGGGTGGTTTCGTTTGACCGAAAATATTTTCGGTCTTTTTCCGACCGTTTGAGGAGCTTTTACCAATGCAGATACAGGGCGAGACATCCGTCAACAAATTAATCGTTCTTTTCGTTTTCGATAAGATGGAAAGCGCCCTTTCCGAGCGCACGATCGTCGAAATGTGCACGACTAGCAATAATTGGCTGAATTATATGGACTGCATGGAACTGTTACCCAAACTTTTGGAGGACGGTTTTATCTGCCGCCTTTATTCCGACGAGGAACAGCTCTATACCATTACTACGGACGGGCGGGAGAGCCTGAATAACTTCTATATCAACATTCCCAAAAGTATCCGCGAGGAAATTTCCGCTTTCGTAAAGAAAAACAGCGGAAAACTCAGAAACCGCCAGGAGTGCAAGGCGGATTATTACCAAAACAAAGACGGAACTTACACGGTATTTCTCAAAATTATCGCGCCGGTTCAGCCTATGCTGGAATTGAAATTTGTCGTCCCCGACAAAAAAACCGCGCAGAATATCTATAAAAATTGGGAAAGCAAAGCATCTGAGCTCTATTCCGCCATTTATGAAACATTGGTAGATTGAGCTCTACTTATCATCGAGGTGACCAAACTATGTTTACTTATTCCACGAAAGGAACCTGTTCGAGACAAATCCTCTTCGACGTCGACGCCGAGGACAAATTGCATAACGTGCGCTTTATCGGCGGCTGCGGCGGCAATCTTCAAGGGATTGCCCGCCTTGTCGAGGGAAAAAAGATCGACGAAATCGAAAACCTGCTCGCGGGGATTCGTTGTAGAAACGGCACGTCCTGTCCCGACCAATTATCCAAGGCGATTGCCGACTATAAGGCGGAAAGGGCGGCCGCAACCGCGGCGGCTGCGGAAAAATAAAGTCCGTTCCCCTTTTTCTGCTATTTTTTCGTCGCTTCCCGGTTTATTCGTAAAAACGGCCAAAGCCAATTTTAGGGAAGGACGGTTTCCTTTTGCTTATTTTATCATTGTTGTGATTATGTGAAAACCGGCAGGCTATAAGCCTGCCGGTTTTTTAATTTTTCTTTTCCTCGTCTTTATCCTCTGCCTTCTTTTTCTTCTTTCGTTTAGGGCTATAAATGCCGTTGCGGAAATTTTCCATATACTTTTCAAAAGATTTCTTAATTGTTTCTTTGGAGGCCTTGAAAGGATTGAGGAAACTGCTCTTCAATTTTTCTGTATCGAGATAGCTCTTAATCGTCAGTTTCAATTCTTCGTATCGTACGGCGATGCGATTCTCTTTCGCAAATTTTCTGATTTTTGCGGATAATTTCAACGTAGACGCCAAATCCCAAAAAAACAGGCCGAAAAATATTCCGACAAAGAAGGAATAGTAAATATTATTCGTGAACCATCCCACCATTCGGGTAATCAACGGATCGAGGAAAAACACATATCCGCCGCCGATAATTGTCCAAATCAAGGAAAACAACGGACAGATAATCCCTTGAATATTTCCGGGCCTCTCGGAATAATCCCAAAGTTTAATCCCCATGCCTTTGATAAAAATCAAGCCCGCCAGGTATTCGATGAGCGTCATCACCACACAGATGACCGCCAATGTCGCCGCATAGCGAAGCCATACGGGAGAAATTCCGTCGAGCGGTATACGGGCAATCA
>CAKXBD010000212.1 GCA_934871445.1 uncultured bacterium
CTTTAAGAATATGTAATTTTCCATGTTATAATGGCGGTTGAGATGATCCTCCGTGACATTGAGGACTATTCCTACATGCGGACAAAGAGAATTCAAGGTTTCAAGCTGAAAGCTGGAAATTTCCGCGACCGCGATTTCGTCCTCCTTTAAGGAAAGATAATTGATCATCGGAGAGCCGATATTTCCGCAAGCCTCTGCACGATAACCGCCTTCGGAAAGAATCTTCGTCAACATGCTGACCGTCGTGGTCTTCCCGTTTGTTCCCGTCACCGCGACGACGGGACAGCGGAGATACCTCGCCGCCAACTCCGTCTCTCCTACGACCGCCTTTCCACTGCGCTTGAACGCCACCGCCATGGGATGGTCTATGGGAATCCCCGGACTGAGCACCAATGCGTCGCAGATTTCGTGCATACGGGAAAGTCTGTCCTTTTCCACCTGTTCCGCGCCCTTTTCCGTTAACAGTTTCGCGGCTTTTTCCACAGAGTCTCCGGGAACGTCGTCGTAGATAAACACCTTTGCTTTTCGTTCGAGTAAAAATTCCGCCGCGGCACACCCCGAACGGGATAAGCCGAGTACCAAAAAAGTCTGTCTTGCGGGATACATACAAATCCTCCTTCCAAATTTATTCGAGCGGGGAAAAGGCACGCCTTACGCCGTTCAAAGAAGAGCTATGACGCACAGCACGCCGAGAAGAGCGGTAACGACGGAATAGGCGTAAGCGATTTTGCTTTCCGAATACCCCTTTTCCTGAAAATGATGGTGTACGGGAGCCATGAGGAACACTCTTTTTCCGCCCGTTACTTTATAGTATATTACCTGAATAATGACGGTTATGCTGGAAAGGACAAACATAATTCCGACGACGGCGATATAGAGGGTATTTCCCGTAAATACGCCGATACAGGAAGCGAAACCTCCGAGCGCCAGCGATCCCGTATCCCCCATAAAGACCGAAGCGGGAGAAACGTTGAATATGAGGTAGGCAGCAAGAGCGCCGCAGAGACAGAACGAAAGAGACGCGAGGGAAACGGAACCGCCCTGCAATACCGCTATGATTCCCATGAAAAGAAAGAACGGAAGCGAAGTTCCCGCGGCAAGCCCGTCCAATCCGTCGGTCAGATTGACACTGTTGACCGTGGCGAGAAATACGAATACCGCGAGCGGCAGCACGCCCCAACCGATATCGAAGCTCTTGTGCGTAAAAGGAATATTCAAGTGAGTCAGTCCCGCCCGAACGCAGAAAATTCCCGCAAATACAGCGGCAAAGGTCTGAAAGAGTGCCTTCTGCCATGCTTTCAGTCCTAAATTTTCCTTGTGCTTTTTTTTGAGAAAATCGTCGAGAAAGCCGACGAGAAGATAGGCTATTCCTACGGTGAGCGCAACGATTGTCGCGCGGTCGATTTTCTTGACAAAGATACTCGCCGTCAAGACGGCGGATAAAATAAAAGCGAGTCCGCCCATAGTGGGCGTACCGCTTTTGCCTTTGTGTTCTTTTACATAAGAAAGTATATTCTGCCCCGCTTTGAGTTTTCTGAGTACGGGAATGAGAATGAGACAGAAAACAAACGAGAGAGAAAACGCGACTGACGCCGCGGCGAGATAATTTTTCATCATGGCTCCTGCCTTCAAAGGGGCGGCTGTTTGCTCAACGCTTCTTTAATTACAGCATTGTCGTTATAGGAATATTTTATACCCATAATTTCCTGATAATCCTCCCCGCCCTTTCCCGCCACCAGCAGAATATCCCCTTTTTTCAAGAGCCCCACCGCATAGTAAATGGCTTTATCTCGTTCGGGGACTATGACGTAATGTACGGAAAAGCGACGGTAGCCCCGCTCGATTTCCGCGATGATGTCCGAGGGGTCCTCATAGCGGGGATTATCCGAAGTAAGCACGGAAAAATCCGCTTTTCTCGCCACGGTCTCCCCCATGACGGCGCGCTTGGAGCGGTCGCGGTTCCCTCCGCACCCGAAAAGGCAGATGAGCCTGCCCTTACAGTGCTCCTTCAACGCGGCGAGAGATTTTTCCAGCCCGTCGGGAGTATGCGCGAAATCCACGAAAATATCCGCGCCGTGGAATTTTCCCGCGGGTTCCAGCCTGCCGCGGACGGGCTTCATCGAACTGAGTCCCCCCGCGATCGCCTCCGTGCGGATTCCCAGAATATGCGCGCACGCCGACGCAGCGAGTGCATTATAAACATTATGTCTTCCCGTCATCGGCAGGGATATGCGGCATAAATTATCCGACAAATTGAGCATGAATTCCGAACCGTAAAGCTCCTCCGAAGTGAGTACCGCAAAGGCTTCGGCGGGAGTTTCCAGCCCGTAATAGACGGTCTTTGTCTTTCCCGCCCTGTCCGATTCCGCGCGCATGGCTCCGATTTCCCGACCCGTTTGGTCGTCGCCGTTGAGCACCGCGATCGGACAGCGTTCGGGGGTAAAAAGCAATTTCTTGGCTTGCTTATAATTTTCCATCGTCTTAAAAAAGTCGAGGTGGTCCTGCGTGAAATTCGTAAAGATACACGCGGCAAAGGAAATCCCGTCTTCCTTCCGATAAAACAGCGCGTGGGCAGAAACCTCCGCCACCACGTATTCCACGCCGCTTTTGAGCATATCCGCAAACATTTTATGCAAAAAAATCGGGTCGGGCGTAGTGAGTTCGGGGGCGATCTGCTTTTTCCCGTAATAGATACCGAGTGTCCCCACCACCGCTACGGTTTTTCCTGCGCGGCGCAGGACGGAGGCGAGCATATACGAAGTCGTCGTCTTTCCGTTGGTGCCCGTGATGCCAATGATTTTCAGCTTATCCGCAGCGTGACCGTAAAAAGCCGCAGCCATCAGGCTCATGG
>CAKXBD010000213.1 GCA_934871445.1 uncultured bacterium
ATTGATGCGGCCGCATTGTAAAAGCCACCGGCTGTGCCGGTGGCGGAAAGCTTTATTTTCAGTTATTCGTGTGCTATACAAAAAAACTCCTTTATGTTAAACTATATGTGAGGCTTTGGGCCGTACATAAACAAAGTACAAAGAAGAGGATATTAGATGAAAAATCAAAATAACGACACATATTAGTTAGTACATATTAGAATAGAAAACAAATTTGGGAAAATGAATCTTGACAAAAAGAAAAAAATGTGTTATATTGAAGCCAAGTAAAACTATACGGCGGAAAAGAAATGGCAAAACGAGAATTTGATTTGAAAATAGACGACGAAGACAGAGTCGGTGAGCTCATACAGGCGTTAGACGCCACCGTTCGCAGGCGTATCATGTGCATGCTGCGTTCTTCATGTTATTCCATAGCCGAACTTGCAAAGCGACTGAAACTTCCTATTTCGACGGTTTCTTTTCATATCAATATCTTGCGAAAAGCAGGATTAATCAATGTTACGATAAAACGCAATACCCGGGGGAATGCCAAACTGATTTCCCGTCAGATAGACCGCTTTTCCCTAGATTTTACTACGGATACACATTCCAATAAAAGTTTTCAGTTTTCTCAGGAGATTCCTTTGGGGAGTTTTACCGATGCCTGCGTCGAGGCCGGATGCGGCATGGCGAGCGAACACGGCATCATAGTTGCCGACGACATGCCGGGAGCCTTTTTCAGTCCTTTGCGTTATGAGGCTCAAATGATTTGGTTCAGTAAAGGATATTTGGAATATCGAGTTCCCAACTATATGTTGAAGGATAAACACATCAACGCCGTCATATTCAGTATGGAGATTTGCAGCGAAGCACCCAATTATCGTAACGATTGGGAGAGCGATATTACATTCTGGATAAACGGAACAGAGGTGGCGACGTATCTATCTCCCGGCGATTTCGGAGGTCGGAGAGGACGCCTCAATCCCGATTGGTGGTCGGATTATTCTACTCAATACGGAATTATCAAAACTTTGAGAATCACTCCGAATTGCGTTTATCTGGACGAAATGGCCGTCAACACACATACGATCGAAACGCTCGGCTTGCAGGAAGGAAACTATATCACTTTCCGTATAGGAGTAAAGGAAAAAGCTCGCCATCAGGGCGGAGTCAATCTTTTCGGAGAAAAATTCGGAGACTTTGCGCAAGGTCTCGTTTATATGGTCGATTACAGTTGAAATAAAAGGGCACCGGAAATTTCCGGCGCCCTTTTATTTCAACAAGTTTCATATAACTAAAACAAGAATTTTTGCAATTTTTCAAAAACCTATTGACAGGAAAAAAAAGATGCTATAAAATAAGGGCGAACAGAAATATTCGGGGAAATTGTAAAGTAAATTCGAGCGAAAAATCGTAAATAAGAACAGGGACGTCCCTGTTTTCGTAATACAGACGTATTACGAAAACAATTTTTACCCGGTAAAAACGCCGGAAACAGCGGCGAAAAATAATATTGTTCCAGGAGGAAAAGAAAATGAAAAGATTGGCTGTTTTATTATTGGTCGGTGCGATGACGTTTGGAATGAGTTCCTGCGGCGGCAGGGCCGACGATGACGACAGCGGAACCGATGGCGGAAATGTTACCATTGAATTTTTCGGCTGGGGAGACGCTGCGGAGCAGGAAAACTATCAAACGCTTGTCAATCTCTTTATGGAAGACAACCCTGATATCACCGTAGTTTACAAGGCAGAGAGTTCTTCCACCTATATGACTACATTGACAAACCGTGCAAATAAATTGCCCGAATTATTCTATATGCCGGATTATGATTTTCTTCAATGGGTGGCGAACGGAAAATTGAAGGATATTTCGTCCTATATTACGGAAGAGGAGCTTTCTCAGCTTTGGCCGCAGGCGGTGGACGAGTATTATTTCAATCCCAATACGATGACGCTCGGGAAGTCGGAGGGGGCGTCTCTTTATGGGCTTCCGAAAGACCTTGGTCCCTTTACGCTCGTATATAATAAAACTTTATTGGATCAACAGATTAAGAAATATAATCTGAACAGCGAAGAAATTTATGCGAAGCTCAGTCCGACGGAGCCTATGACATGGTCGGAATTCCGTGCTCTGCTTAAACAGATTGACCCCGACGGCGGAGCGGATAATATTTACGGTATTTCTCATTATGAAATCGAAGCGGCGGTCTATTCCAACAATGCGGCTTTCTTCAATGAGGACGCAAGCGAGGAGCGTATTTCCGATCCCCGTTTTTATGAATCGATTCAATTTATTGCCGACCTTACTCTGGTCGATAACGTAATGCCGACGGCCTCGGACCAGGTCTCAACTAACGGTTATCAGCGTTTCAAGGGACAAGGCTGCGTATTCAGTTTTATGGGACCTTGGGATTGCGCGGAATTTTGGAAGACGGCAAATTTTGAGTATGATATTCTTCCCGTTCCCTATAACGGAGATAATCCCGATGCACAAAGCACTGCATGGGTCGGCTCTATGGGATATTGCATCAGTGCCGACGCCAATAATGCAAAGACGCAGGCCGCGCTGAAACTTGCAAAATATCTTTGCTATAACGAGCAGGCGCAGCGCAAGTTCTATGAATTGGGGCAACAGGTGCCCAATCTTACCGAAATGGCGAACGACGAATATATCAACGATACGCAGGGGCTTTTAGAAAATAAAAATCCGCCCTCGCGTTCGGTTTGGGTGGATACGATTAACGGCACGAGCGATACGGATAAAATCGGCGGAAAAGTCCGTTCGCGTTACTATACGTATTCTTCCGATTGGTTTGATTCCTTTACGGAATATCTCACTTCGGTGAAGATGTGGGACGGAAACGT
>CAKXBD010000214.1 GCA_934871445.1 uncultured bacterium
ACATAGCCCTCCGCATAAAAACTGTGGAACGGCGTCGTCATTTCGTCGACGGGAAACGCTGTATAATGAATAGGCCGAAGCTCCGTGGTGCCGTCGGTAAACGTCACTTCTGCCCGTATATCGGCGAGTTGTCCCGCGACAATCGCTTCATATTCATTATAGCTTATCGACTCAATTTCTTTTTCACCGTCGGCAAAGGCAGAAATATGTACTGTATTTACAGCAGATACAGCACAAGCTGCAGTAACACAAAACGCCGTAAAAACGATAACTATTTTCTTTTTGATATTAGTCATGCTTTTTCCTCCATACTACGATAAGCGTTCCAAGCAAGCACAGTACAACCGCCGAGGTACCCCATGTTGTATGCACTACGGAACCACAGCCATCGTTTTGCGAGTCTCCCGCAGACTGCGCGGACACGAAGAAAGAGGCGATATAAACGGCGCCGTCCGCTTGTTCAGCAACAACGGCATATTGCCCTCCTTCTGTGAGCTGTACGGTATTTCCGTCGAGTTCGACATATCCGCCCGTCCCGTCGAGCCGTGCAACTCTAATGTTTGTCAGCCCGTCCGCAAACGTAAACGTATATTTGTTTCCGTTGATAGACGCCGTAACGGGTCCGTTCGCAAGGGAAGTCGCATATTCAATCTTAACGGACGCTTCCTTGCCAAGCATATTCGTCATCTTATAGATGTAAACTCCTTCGCGGAACAGCGGCACTTTCGCTTGATACAACTCACGGAATTCTCCACCGTCCACGTTGTAATAAAATTTTACGTCGCCTAAGCTCTGCGTGGAAAACTCCACCGACAGCACTCCGTCCTCCAAAGAAAGCGCATAATCGATAGCTGCTTCCGCCTTGTCAATCGTCGTTACCTCTACGACAAAAGATTTTTCCGTACCCAGTTCGGAAACAGCCGTAACTATGTAGGTACCGTTTTGTTTGACGGTATATGTATATACTCCCCCGTTTCCCGTTGAAGTAACGTCGACAGAGTTAACGCCGTCGGATACGGTCACCGATTTCATTGCGAGCGGCGAGGAAGAAAAATCAAGAGAGAGAATCATATCCTCGTCCGTCCAAGCCGTCAAATCATTGGTAAACTTCATTTCGACAGTATCGACGCACGTCACCTCAATGGCTTCAACAATTTGCACATTTTCCGTTGTAATAAGTCGTATATAATATGTCCCGTTGCGTTCAGCGCGGAAGAATTTTTTCTGTTTGATTTCCATCCATTCGCCCGTTTCATAGCGGTAAGCGATAGAGGCAATGTTGTTTCCGCTCGGCGAAACGGTAATGACATCCGCCTCCGCACTCCATTCGATACGGGGAACGCTCACTCCCAGCGAAACGACCTGCGTTTCCGCAACCGCGCTCGCGAGAGAGCCTTCCTTATACTGCTGCGCCGACAACGTTGTACTTCCGGAAAGGTCAAGCCCGGCCAGCAATACGCGCCCCGCCTTCGATTCTGCGGAAGTAACGATATGTTCCGCAATCAGTTTTCCTGTATCGTCCGTAAGAATGAGCAGAGTCCCCGCATCGTCGATATTCCTGACCGTTATTTCCGTCTGCGATTGAGAAATACCTGTCGGAAGAGAAGGCGTAAGAGCCCGTTCTTCATTTCCCGCAGTCGTCTTGATTATAACATAACTCAAAACGGGATTTTCTCTTAAAAGTCCGCTCGTATATGCGTCAAATACGACAGGGCCGTCGTCCTTTTTATTGTAAACATACGACCATTCGTTGACGCCGCTGTAACCGCTCTGCGTCCCTAAAATTTCCTCTCCCATAGCGAAAGTAACGGTTCGATTCTTACTTCCCCAAGTTTTGACGTCTACACCGACAACGACGGTATATTTACCCGCGGGGAGATCTGTGATACGGTATTGAATATGCGTTTTGCCCTCTGCACCGGTACCTGTCTTGAATTTTCCTTCGACAATACTCTCCATAGCGGTATAATCGTTTTCCCAATACCCCGTCCAGTATTCCGAACCATTGAGTCGGCCCCAGTCGTTCTCATCTTCTGCATATTTGTCTATCGCATCGGTGTTGATAAGTGTGGGATTAGCGCTTTTCAATATCTCGAAATCGACCAGAAGAGAATCATTAGGAGCAAGCGCGCCTGCGTCGATATAGTAGTAGATTTGCTCGCCTTTATCTTGTGTAACGACGGTAAATTCGAAAGGATACCGCCCCTCGGCGAGACCGCGCACAACAATACTGCCTCCGCCCTGCTTCAAACCGTCCGAATAATCGACAGAGTCAATCGTAAAATCTTTTGTCGGACGCTCGCCGCGGCTCGTCAAAAGCGTGATTTCTTCAGGCATAACCGAAGACAGGAGTTCGCCCTGTTCGAGCGTAACGCCGTCTATCGGCAAAACTCCGAATACTTCAGTTTCCTGTTCCGCCGTTTGAATAGCGATGAGATTGACAGCGGGATTTTCGCTCGTACCGGCCGTCTTGCGCAGCGTTACGGTAATAAAACAACTGTTAGATTCCAAAACACCTTCGACGTCTTCGACGTAGAGCATACTCAGCTCGTTCGTTCCTGTAATCGTCATTCCGGTATTTTCCCCGTTGACGCTCAGCTCCATTGAACGTGTCGCACTGCCCCAAGGGTCAAGAAAGGCGAGCATCAGCGAATATTTTACCCCTTGCTCCACTTCGTAACGATACGTCAAGGTGTCTGTATTCGCATAGCGGGCGCTTCCCAATAATTCGTTCGAATTATATTCTCCCGTCTCCGCAGCCGTGCCCGTATATCCCCATTGTTTGCCCGTGAACGGGTCTGTTC
>CAKXBD010000215.1 GCA_934871445.1 uncultured bacterium
GAACGTTCCCGCCATGCTCTATTACGAGATCAAGCTCGCCGAACTTTTTACTGATATAATAATACGTTTTGTATCCGTGCGCAATCAGCTCTTGCGCGACCACGCTCTCGAAGATGCCGCCCTTGTTGACCGCTTCCCCGTTCACGATCCTCAGCTTCGTCGCCTTGCCGTACATGGTAGTCAAAAGACCCACGTCAGACAGGAAAAGTTTGAAAAGCGATGCTTTTTCGTTCAGCGAAAGCGGCAGCACGGGCTCCGTGACATTATAGCAAGGGATCGCAACGCCGGCGGCGGTCAGCCAAAGAAAATCGTCCTTGATACGGTCGTAACGCGCGCCTTTCTCCACATCGGAAACGTTGAAACGCTTGTTCTTTTCGTTGAGTTCGGCCGGGATCATGTCGTAGATGCGCGTCAGAAACAGCCGCTTTTGTTCTATTTCGTATTTCGTAAAATCCTGTTTGTATTGCTCGATGATCGAACGATGTTCAAGAATAACGTCTTCGATATTGTTTGTCCTCCGATAGACATCAACCGCAGCGGGCATTCCGCCGATAATGAGGTAAAGATTAAATATTTCGTTAAAGCGCCTATGAATGACCTCGTCCACGGGTTTCCGCTTTGCGAAACAATCCTTCAGCCTATCCATGATCTTTTCGTCCACATGAAACAGCTGCAAAAACTCTTCAAAATCGAGCGGATACATGGTCAGCGATTGCAAAAAACCGACGGGCGCCGACTTGATGTTCTTGATCTCTACGCCGAGGAGAGACCCGCTTAAAATATAGCGGAACCGCCCGTCCTCAACCAAAAATTTGATTGCTGTCACAATTTCGGGATATTCCTGAATTTCATCGAAAAACAAGGTTGTTTTGTACGGAACGAGTGATTTTTCGGAGAGAAGCGAAAGTTTTAAAATAAGATCGTCTACCGAGGTAAAACCCCGCAGAATATCCAAAGCGCTTTTATCTCGAATCAGGTTGAATTCCGCATAATCCACACCGCACGACTGAAGCACGGAACGCACGATATACGTCTTTCCCACCTGTCTCGCCCCATAAATTATGAGCGCTTTTTGACTGTTGTTTATCCAATGGCGAATTTCCCGTTCGATTTTTCTTTGCAACATCTATACTCCTCCTTACCTATATTATACCACGCTTCTGACAAAAATACAATAAATTATTTCAGCGTTTTGACAAAAATACTGATATTGTTATGGAATATTTTGTCAAAAATCCCAATTTTAATCGCTGACTTTTTCAATCTTGCCAAATTGTTTATACAAATGTATAATACTGTTGAATAAACAAGCTACTCTTGAACCCGCGGACTATCCGTGGGTTTTATTTATACAAAAAAACACCTATCGCCTCCACCCCAAAGGAGCAGACTGCAATAGGTGTTTCAGCCGCTTTACACTCAACTTAAACAAGCGTCGTTTTTTTATTTATCTCCGAGCAATTAAACGCCCATCCGACCGACGCCCCGTCAATCCGATAGTCTCTCTGAAATCGCCTGCAACGAGCTTCCCGTCTTCACTTTTACAAGGCGCTCGAATTTACGGTAACTGTCTTGGCTTGCCATGCGGATAAATTCGATTTTGCCCCGTACCGCACAAATATCCTCTTCATTATTCGTTTCCCCACCGACAATTGCAGTGAGTTGCTTACACGTTTCCCGCAAATACGCATCTCCGACCGTAATTATATTTTTTCCCTTTTCTCTGCGGACGATATTCAGTCCGAGTGCGTGAAAATGATCGCCGTCATGATCGAGCCGTCTGATATATGTCTTTTTTTCGTTCAGATCCAACCCCACGCTCTCCATATCGTCCCAAAGTTTTTCGCGCAGTTCTTTCAAAATCTCTTCCCCGTTCTCCACACGGGAACTAACGATAAAATCGTCGGCATACCGGGTATATACATACCCTTGTCCGTTTTCATATTTCTTATCTATATCCGAAAGATAAAAATCGGATAAAATCGGCGAACAGCAAAAGCCGAGCGGGAGCATATTTTCATAAAAACAAGCCGGAAGCAATTTTTTCAAGTCGGAATTTTTACCGAGCAAAGAGTCCTTCAGCCTGTCCATGAATTTCTCGAGGGTAATCGATTCAAAAAAGCTGACAATATCGCTTTTGAAAAAAACGCAGCCAGATAAATGGCGGCTTACACATTTCACGATATTGTCGCCCTTTTTGTAAGCCACAGAAGCATTTGAAGGCATATATCCGCTGCTGATTATTTGAGCGACCGCGGTATGCAGAGCTCGCAGTTCCTCCCCGCCACCCCCGTACGCATAAGCCCGCAGCGTCCGCTTTTTTCCATTGATCGTCACAACGTGTTCCCTTACAAACTCCGCGGGATTGCACTGATATTCCTTTGCCGTAGAAAAGCATTTTTCCGGTATCTTCATGCTTCTTTTTCCTCCTGAATCTGCTGATACGCGCGTTTCAAGATATTGATATACAACGCGCTTTTTGCCCGCGTCATTCCGATATACAGGTATTGCCTAGCTTTTTCCGTAGACACATCGGAAATATCGCACAACACCACAATTTTGCTTTCCAACCCCTTAAACGCCTGAATCGTACTGAAAAAAATCGCCCCTTCTTCGCGGCTGTCGGAAATTTTATAATTATCGATTCCGAATACAACGGAATGATCAAGTCTTTTCGGCGACAAAATGACAATATCGGAAAGAGGGAATTTTTTTGTCAGAACGGAAAGCATTTCCTCTACGGACGCCTGTTCCTGATCGGCGTGCCGATACTGTTTTATCTTAACCTCTTTTC
>CAKXBD010000216.1 GCA_934871445.1 uncultured bacterium
GTGTATTGCTTGCTGGTATTTTCATTGTAATTTCCTGTACCGAGGTGGGTAATATATCCGATTTCCCCGTTTTCGCTGAGCAAAACGGAGACGATTTTGGAATGAACCTTATAATTCTGCATGCCGTAGATGATCGTACAGCCCGCCTCTTGGAGTACCCCGGCAAAATACATATTGTTTTCCTCATCGAACCGAGCGCACAATTCGATGACGACCGTGACTTCTTTTCCGTTTTCGCTGGCACGTTTAAGAGCCTCAACGATTCGGGAATGATTGTCGAGCCGATAAATGGTAATTTTGATTGCCACGACGCGGCTATCGTCCGCGCACTCGTTGAGGAGCCGCACGAGCGGATCCATGGAATCGAACGGATAAGCGAGAAAGACATCTTTTTCCCTTACCCGTTTGATCAGACTGACGGGCGGCAGCAGGTCTGCGGCCACACGGCCTTTGAAGGGCGGATATTTAAGTACGGACAATTTCTCTTCGGGAAAATACTTTCCGAGCGAAAACAAAAATTTATAATCGAGATAATGCTCCGCCTTGAAGCAATAAGATTTTTTGAGATTGAGATTTTTGAGCAAAAACGAACGCAGACTGTCGCTGTTTTTATCAGTTTCCACCCGTACGGCGTCCAGCGTAGAGCGCAATTCCACCTTTCGTTTCATATATTTGGAGAAATCGAAATCGTGTTCGAGATCGGCGTCGTCTACATTGGTGTCGAAATCGGCATTTCTCGTCACGCGCACGAGGGTCTTGCTCTTCACCGAATAGCCGGGGAAAGCGTAATGACCGAATTCGGAAACGAGGTCCTCGGATAAAACGAGATTGATTTTCTTTCCGCCCTCTATGCGGAAAATCCGTTCCGCCGAAGGAGGGGCGGCCATCACGCCGAGCATTTCTCTGCCCTCGCGTTCCAGCTCGAACATCATATACAGGTGTTTGTTTTCAAAGCGTATCATGGGATGCTTCGCATCGAGCACCATAGGCGAAAGCAGGGGCAGAATCGCTTCCAAAAAATGAATTTCACATTTTGCGCGCTGCCGCGCGGTGAGTTCGGAGGGGCGCAAAATTCTCATTCCGTTTTTATTGAGCTCCGCTTTCAGGCGAGAAAATGCCGCCGAACATTCTTTATATAATTTTTTCGTCTCACTCAAAATTCCCTCTACTTGCTCCTGAGCGGTGAGATCGGTCTTATTCTCACGAGCAGACGGATCCACTTTGCTTTCGTTTAGGAGGCTACCCACACGGACCATGAAAAATTCGTCCAGATTGGAACAGAAAATCGCCAAAAATTTACAACGCTCCAAGAGAGGATTGGTGAGATCTCCCGCTTGATCGAGAACGCGGCGATTAAATTGCAGCCATGAATACTCTCTGTTGCAATAAATCCCCTTCGTAAAGGCGATATTTTTTTTACTTCCCACGGATTTACACCTCCTTTCTCGGCTCAGCTTCCGGCCCTTCCGTCGGGCGTTTACGGGGCCGGCCGCGCTTTTTCTTGGGAATCTCCGTTTTTTCTCCGTCCCCCTTTTCCTCCGAATTTTTCTTTTCCGTTCTATTTTCCGCAAGGACCTCTTTCCTCTTTTTTTCCTTTTTCGCCCCGTTTGCTGCGAGCGTCTTTTCCGTCAACGCTTCCGTTTTACTTTCCGAGCGTCCCTTCTTTGCCGATTTTTGTTTTTTCGGAGCTTCTGCGGACAGGGCGGGAAGTTCAGATAAATCCGTTTCTATGCCCTTTCTCTTTCCGCTCGTAATCAGGGAGAGATACCCTTCTTTTACGCCGAAATCGGAAACGACGATATTGGAAACCCCGAAATATTTCAGCAAGGCGCGCAGAATGACGGTCGCCGTCGTCAGCGTGTAAATCCTTTCGGGCGCATTTTTTACGACCAGCATGCTGCGATCAGACGAGCGTACCAGGTGTTTAACGAGTTTTTTAAGTTTATTGTATTCGATTCGTTTTTCCGCTTCCGGTTTCTCGTCGTAATAATCGCAATATACATCGTAAATTGCCTGAGCCGTCACACCGACGAGAACGGCGGTGGAGAAAGCGCCGTCGGCGGGGAGCTCTGTCTTTTCCAGCTTCTTTTTAACGTATTTGCGGATTTCACGCGCCTCGTCCTCGTCGGGATGAATGTTTTTGACAAATTTCCCGTTGAGCTGAATCGGTCCGAAATCGAGACAAGTCAAAGCCTCCGCTTTACGGCGCGAAAAATCGCAAAGCTCGATACTGCCCCCGCCGATATCGATGAGAACGGCTCGGTCTAAAACTTTATACCGAGCGTTAGAGACGAGGTCGCAATAGGCCTCTTCTTCGCCGTCCAGAAGATTGACGTTTACCGCTGCGCGTTTTTTGAGTTCTTCGGCCACCCACTCAAAATTTTCAAAGTTCCGCATGGAGGCCGTGGAAATGACATAGCATTTTTCCACGTCCGTCTTTATACAGACGTCCTTCATCTTATTGAGAATTTCTGCGAGCTTCTCGACTCCCCTTTCGGAAAGATTCTTTCCTTCCATATAGTGCAGAATAGAGATAGTTTCCCGCTCTCTCAAAATCACGTCAAACGTCTTTTCCCCTTCCGCCGCAAGCAAAGAAATGCTGCTGGAACTCATGTCGATAATCGCGTATTTCATACTGTTTTACTCCTTTTTGTTTTCCGGTTCGCCGAAACTGATCCCTACGGCTTTTGCCGCCTTTACCATTTGATGTGCGGGGGGGACGCTCTTGGTCTTTCCCGCGATATCCGCGAGGGAATTATAGGTCACTTTTCCCCCCGCCATCGCCACAGT
>CAKXBD010000217.1 GCA_934871445.1 uncultured bacterium
GTATAGGACAGGGTGCCTGATAACGTCAGGTGAAGGCGACTTCAAGGAAAGTGCAACAGAAATAAACCGCAGGGCTTTGTCCCTGTAAGGATGGAAAGGCGAGGTAAGAGCTCACCGATACTGCGGTAACGTGGTATGCCATGTAAACCCCACCCGCTGCAAGATTGGGTATCCGCCAAATAGGGCTGTCCGTCCGGCGGAATACCGTGAATATCGCTTGAGCTTGCCGGCGACGGCTAGCCTAGATAGATGACCGTACACGACAGAACTCGGCTTACAGACAGACTCAAATCTTTGTTTTGAAAAGAACCGGCCGAAAGGGCCGGTTTTTTCCACTTTTTAAGTAAAAAAGAGATAAGTTTCACAAAATAAGTTTCACAAAAAGCGTATCGGAGGGATTTATGGAGATAAAAAAGTATTTGGAAATCTTACACATATTCGAAAAACTAAAAAACAACACAAGACATTCGTATACTTCTTCTGGACGAAAAGAAAGCGTAGCGGAACATTCCCACAGACTCGCCGTCATGGCTTATTTTGCAAAAGACGAATTTCCAAACGTCAATATCGACAAAGTCATTTTAATGTGCCTTTTTCACGATATAGGAGAAGCTTTTACAGGAGATATTCCCTGTTTTGAAAAGACTCAGCAAGACGAAGAAATTGAAATCGAAAAGATTAAAAAATTTTTAAGGGAACTTCCCGATCCGTATCAAAACGAATTAAGTGATCTATTTTTTGAAATGGAAGCCCTGCAAACTTACGAATCGAAACTTTATAAAGCTTTGGATAAAATAGAAGCAGTCATTCAACACAATGAAGCGGATATTTCTACATGGCTTCCTTTGGAATACGATCTTCAATTATCTCATGGAGAAAAAGAATGCTATTTCTCAACTTTTACACAGCTTTTGAAAAAAGAATGTAATCGGATCACTCGGGAAAAAATTGAAAATCAATAATATTATGACAGACATAATTATTATGTCTGTCATAATATATGAAAATGTGTGAAAAGTTTTTCGGGAAAATACTCTGTCTGTCGTAGTAATTATGTGTGACGTAGTAAAATGGGTAAAATAAAAAAATGTGCAGGAATTACGAAAAAAGTTTTGAAAAAAGGCGAATTTTGTCGGTATAGTACAAACAATCCCCGACATACGATAAAGTAACTCTATTTTAGGGCGATGTTTTGCTCTTTTTAAGGCGGTAGGCGTATGTTTCTGGATTTTTTATGGGCGATTCTCGGAAAAATCGTGTTTTTTACGGGGGCGATCGGCGGGAAAAATTCTTTTCCCAAACCGTTGCCCAAAGAGGAGGAGGAAAAATATCTGACTTTGGCGAGGCAGGGCGACAAAGAGGCGAAAGATGTGCTCATCAGGCATAATATGCGGCTGGTGGCGCACATTGTGAAGAAATATACTGGAGCGGCGGAAACTGACGATTTGATTTCCGTGGGGAGTATAGGCCTTATTAAAGCCATTAATACTTATGAACCGGGGCACGGAACGGCTCTTGCAACATATACGGCGCGTTGTATCGAGAATGAAATTCTGATGCTGATTCGTACTAATAAGAAGCATAAGAATAATTTATCGCTTTCTGATCCTGTCGGTACAGATAAAGACGGAAATGAGTTGACTTTGATGGATTTACTTTTTGAAAAGGAAGATTGCGTCTTTGAGAAGGTGGAGAGATCTGTCCAGCGGGAAAAACTTTTAAGGCAGGTAAAGCTCATTTTAAGTGAACGGGAGTATACAGTATTATGTCTGAGATATGCATTGAAAGGCGGCGTGCCTCTGCCGCAAAGGGAAGTAGCAAAGATGCTCAGAATTTCCAGATCGTATATTTCCAGAATCGAAAAAAGAGCGATAGAAAAACTGCGCGTTCGACTTCATTCGGAAGATTTTTTTGAGTGAACGGTAAAAAAAGAGCCTTTTTCAGGCTCCTTTTTCTTTCGGTATTTTACGGGGGATTTTTTTTCTGAGCATTAGGTAGATTGCAAAGAATAAAGCGGCGCAAACGGTCAAGGCCGAGATATATATTATAGAATTGATTTGCCAACCAAATTTTTTTACGATATCTCGGCAGATGACAAGTTGACTCGGCTTGGGCCCTATATAAAACATGTTGACGTCGGGACCGGGAAGGTCATAGCAAAGGAGATTGATACCGAAGGCGATGATGCAACAAGAAAGATATACGATTGCCGCGGGAAAAAAATCCCGAAAAGAGTGGCCTGCACGTCCCGTAAAAAATAAGTAGAGTCCGAGAAAAATCAGTAACATATGCCATGTGAAAGAATGTAGAGTCAAAGACCAATAACTGAGGCACATGCTTTCGGGTGAAAAATAGGATACAAACCCTCCCATGAATCCGAAAGAGGCGATAAAAGTGTAGAGCGCTTGCTTCAATTTAGAAGGCTTTAACCAAGGAACGACAAGGCAGAGATACATGGGAATACTGCAAAGCTGAAAGGGGAATCTGTCAAAGCGATAGCTTCCGTGTTCGATGTAGAAGGTATAAAAAAGTTGTTTATAAATTTCGGCGATAAGGAGGAATAGACCGATTCCAAATAAGAGATATTTATTGGTTTTTTCTTTTGTATGGCGCAATAAAAAAGCTGCCGTAAGGGAGAGTGTAAGACCGATTCCCCAAAAGAGAAGATGAAAACTTCCGTATGCTTTCGGGGGAGTCATCTCTTTGGCGGTCAATTCTAAAAAACGCATTAAAATTTCCATAGTATTACCGTTAGCGCCTTCATAGTTACATTATACCA
>CAKXBD010000218.1 GCA_934871445.1 uncultured bacterium
TCGCTTAATCACTTCGGCCAAGAAATCGATATCGGGAAGCTGAATTCCCCTTGTTTCCTCCGTATATCCCCTAAGCGTTGTAGATATGTAATCGAATCCAATTTCTTCGGCCCGTATCGCATTTTCCAGAGTATCTACGTCGGCCATCAACTCTACATCCGGCTTTTTCGACCGTATGTAGGAGACCAAATCTTTTAGCATAATTCCGCCCGGACGAGGTCGGGAAGTGGCATCTATGGCCAAACAATCTGCCCGCGTGGCGAGCACTAAATCCACTTCCTTTTCCGTAGGCGTGATATACACTGCACAATTTTGATAATTCCGCTTGACAAGCCCGATTACCGGTACATTGACGACCTTTTTTATGGCGTCTACGTCATCATATAATGCACGGATTCCCACAGCTCCGCCCTCGACAGCGGCCTTGGCCATAATCGGCATTATGCCGTATCCGTATAGCGGTTCGTTTACACAGGCCTGACAGGATACAATAAGTCCTCTGTTCAACATTTTCTTTCACTCGACTTTCTTTGAATTTGTTCATATTATATCATAAGAAAATCTCGATGTCAATACTTATTTCAAAATTTTTATATAAAATGAAAAAAATTTTTATTTGTTTCATTTGAGAAAAAATAAAAATTTTTTCAAACGATAAAAAAGAAAACCGTCGCAGGCTTCTCCTGCGACGGTAAATTTCAACGGTCAATCAGCAGTGTTTTAATTTCAAATTGTCTGAAATGTAACCGTATATTTTTTCCCTTGCCGAGAAACACGGGATTTTCTTCCAACATATCGCATTGATAAACGTTGAAATCTTCCGACAAGCGGAGAACACATTCTGTCAACGAGCGTTCACATTCGTAGAGACGAAGGATTATCCCCGCTCCCTTTTCCGCAAACTTTATTGCTTCGAAGATTACGTTCGACTCGGAAAAACCGACGAAGGGCACGCATACGTACAGTAGGTACATTATCGGGCGGCGATTAAGCGTATATGCGGGCAAAATCGTCGTTTCGGCGGAAAAGCCTCCTTTATGAGGCAGAAGCGCATAGGAAAATTTTCTGATACCACGTTCACCGATAATATCCGGCCGTTTGCCGCTCTTGATTAAAGAAAGGCCCATCTTTCCTCTTTCGACGCTGACGCCATATTTGCAGTCGTTCAGAAGGGAAAGCCCCCCGCTCGGCTCTGATAAATCCGTCCATTTATGATTGCAGACCTCATATTTTGCCTGTTCTTCGCTCGTATTCCTCGTCGTGGAGCGCTCGATATATCCGAATTGAATTTCGCTACGATAACTCGAAGCTGAAAGATTTGTCTCAAATTCTGCGCGAAGGAGCTTGTGCTCGTCCTTCCAATCGACCACGTTTTCAAACATAATCGTCGGAGAAAAGGCATTAAAAACAATATCCTGCGTCAATCGGCTTTTTCCCGCGAGAGAATACTCTGTACGAAGTCTTAATTGGAGAGGTCCGGAGGAAATTAATCTGCTTTCCCCCGCCTCGACGGGACAAACTTTTTGAGTATAATCTGCATCGATATCCCAATTATCCCAAAGATAAGGAACATCTTTATAAAGCCGAATATCGTTTAACGTTCCGGACGCAAACTCTCTACCGTTAAAGACCAAAGAAAGGAGCTTTCCGCGCTTTATGCGGGCCGTACAAAAGGGCGTACAAATATTTTCTCCGTCGAAGGCAAAGGGCGAGGTCTCGCACCTTCTCTTTACTCCATAGGAATAAGGGGCAAAATCAAAAACATCGAGTGCTATCTTCTTTCCCTCAACGTCCTCATATATCTGGACGCCGCTTTCGGAAGGAAGAATTTCCGTTCGAGCAAAGCTCAAAGTATTAAAGTATTCTCCCCTGCCATCGCAGAGCGAATCCAGCATATTCAAGGCTTCGGCATTACGTTTTACGGCGTCCTCATTAACTTCTCGGATACATGTACCGGGCAAAATATCGTGAAATTGGTTTGTCATCAGTGTTGCCCAGCCGTTTTCTATGACAGGGAGGAGCTCTTTTTTTCCCGTTCCCACACTGAGGATTTCCCAATCCTTCAGAGCCCCCTCCAAACGTCGATTGAGTCGTTTCACCTCACTATTGGTCGTCAAAGTTCCACGGTGGAGTTCGAGATACAGCTCTCCTTCATATAAAGGAAGCTGTTCTTCCTCTTCCAATTTTTTCATAAAATCGGAAACGGAGGTATGTTTCACTTCGGCATACGGATAGGTTTGTTCCGTCGTCAAAGCCTCCGCCACCATATCCGCGTCGGGTCCTCCGCCCCCGTCGCCGTAACCATAAGCAATCAATACATTTTTTGTCAAATGCTTATTCTGCCGTTTTTCCAATCGAGAAGCGATAAATTCGGGATCGGAGCGGCTTTGAATGGTATTGAAATGCACAATCACTTCGCTGCCGTCAATCCCCTTCCAGCGGAAAGATTCGTAAGGAAATTTATTAGTATCGTTCCAGCTTAACTTTGTTGTGAGAAAATAGGGTACGCCGCACCCCTTCATAATCTGCGGCAGAGCCGCACTGTACCCGAATGTATCGGGCAACCAAAAGACATCGGATTCAAAATGCAAATTTTCTCTCAAAAAAGTTTTTCCCTTTAAGAATTGCCGAATCAACGATTCACCGTCTGTTATATTGCAATCGCATTCAATCCAAGCAGCGCCATTCGGCTCAAAACGCCCCGCACTCGTCAACGCCTGTACTTCTTGAAACACTTCGGGATAATCGGTCTTTATCC
>CAKXBD010000219.1 GCA_934871445.1 uncultured bacterium
ATATTATACCATGCGGCAGGCGCGCTGTCAAGCGGTTTTACTTTCTGAGGCCGAAGGCATAACGGGCGGTAAAACGGTAGACCTGTCCCGCGGGAACGATCGAGGAACCGTATTCCGCATAAGCGGGCACGTTGACGTTATTGGGAATCGCCTGCGTTTCGAGACAGAGCCCTCCGCAGCGGCCGTAATAATGTCCTTTCTTTCCCGTCTGATCGAGCCCATTTCCCGCATAGAACTGCACGGCGGGCATATCGGTATAGCATTTCATTTCGATGCCGCTTTTGGGGCTGTATAAAACGCCGTAGGGCTTTGAAACGTCTCGGTTTTTATCAAAAATGAAGCAATGGTCGTAGCCGCCGCCGTAAGAGAGGTCCTTATTCGTCGTCCGCTGCCCGTCGTCCCTTCCTACTTCTTTTGCCGTCGTAAAATCGAACGGAGTGTCCTTCACGCTCAAAAATTCCCCGTGGGGAATGAGTTCGGAATCGGTCGGAGCGATATACGGAGCATCGAGAGAGAGTTCATGGTCCAAAATCGTGCATTTATCCCCTTCTCCGCTCAGATTGAAATAAGCGTGATTGGTGAGATTGATCGCCGTCTTTTTATCGGAAACCGCCGTATATTCAATACCCAAAACGCCATCGGAAAAAGTATATACGACCGTCACTTTGAGATTTCCCGGATAATTTTCCTCCCCGTCGGGCGAGAACAGGGAAAGTTCCAATTTATCCCCGTCGATCTTTCCGTCCCAGAGCTTTTTGTCGAAGCCTTCTTTTCCGCCGTGGAGGTGATTGCTTCTGTCGTTGATATAGAGAGAGTACGTCTTTCCGTCGATTTCGAGATGTCCTTTGTCGATACGGTTTCCGAAACGTCCGATGAGCGCGCAGAGATAGCCTCCGTTTTCGAGATACCCCTTTACGGTATCATACCCCAAAAGCACGTCCGTCGGGCGGCCGTTCTTATCGGGAAGAACGAGACTTTGTATAATCCCGCCCAAAGAGAGCACTTTCATGCTTTTATCGTCGTCCGCGAAAGTATAAGCATATACTTCTCTCCCGTCGGGCATTTTGTCGAATACCGATTTTGTAATTTTTGTCATATAAATCCTCCTTACGCGGAATCCTCCGCAGTCAAATTTTTAACTCTTTATTTCTATTCCTCGTCGAGTCCGCGCGCGAAAAAATATACTTTGAAAACTTTCATATGCGTCCCGTTTTTCGCTTTTCTATCCGCCGATAAAAATCAAAAATTCACGCGCATGGTTCCGGTCTTTCTCACCGCCGCGGGGAACACGTTTTCCCGTCCGAATACGCGCGCCATTCCGCGGATATATTTTTCCTTTTCCGCCTCGGAAACGCAGGCGAGCACCGTTCCCGCAAAGCCGCCGCCGTGTAGGCGATACCCACCGTTTTTCAGCAGCTTTTCCGACAGCTTCAACGCGAGCGCGACGGGCTGAATATCGCTATTCGGAACAAAACAGTTCTGTAAATATTTCTGACTGCTCTCGCCGCTTTCCCTCATACAATTCAAAAACACGGACATATCGCCGCGGCGCAGAGCCTCTGCCGCACGATCGACGCGAATGTTTTCCTCAAAAAAATGAAACGCGCGCAAGATCGCCCGTTCGGAGACCTTCTTCCGAAGATTCGGAAGGGCGTTCAACAGCGAGTTTTCATTGATTTCACGAAGCGTTCTTTTACCGAAAAAAGCCGCCACTTCCGACATTTCGCCGCGGATTGCGGCATAATATTCCGTCAATTCCGAATGAGAGCCTCCCGTATTTGTAATGACGAGACTATACCCCTTCGGCAGAGGAAGAGAAGATACGGAAGGAGCTGACGGATTTTTGAAATCGATTTTATTCAGTCCGCCGTAAGCGACGCCGGACTGATCCAGAAGTCCGCAGGGTTTGCCGAAATACTCGTTTTCGGCAAAACGGCCGACCTCCGCCTTTTCCGAAGGCGTCATTTTTCCGTTCAGATGCAAATCGTTAAAAATCTCCGCAATCAAGACTTCAAAGGCGGCGGAAGAAGACACCCCCGCGCCGCGGAATACCGTGCTCTCCGTATATGCGGAAAATCCGCCGAAGTCTTTAAGGGAATATCCGAGTCGCTCTATCCCCGCGGCGACCCCGCGGGCAAGGGAAGCGCTCCTTCCCGTTTCCGCGCGTTTTCGCGCTGTGTCCGAGACCTGAAAACGAACGGGACGAAAACCTTTAGAAGTAATTTCAACGAGTCCGTCCCCGCGGCATTTCACCGCCGCCACGATATCGCAGGAAATCGCCGCGACGATTACTTTTCCGCCGTTATGGTCGGTATGATTCCCGATGATTTCCGCTCTCCCCGAAGAGGAATAGAACGCTTCGGGCTCGCACCCCTTCAACGCCCTGAAACCTTTTGCGACCGCACGGTATCGCGCTTCGGGTACGCTTGCGGCCGTTTCGCCGTATAAAATCCGATAATCCAAAAGCCCCTCCTCCCGCTTCGGCGGTTTCTTCAAATCCGCAAAGCGTTCTCTTTCGCGGGCACCTTTTATCTTTCGACGATCCGCGCCTATTATTCCAAAAAAAGCCGCGAAAGCTCCGAAGTTTTCCCCTCTTTTATAAGGATATGGTTCGGATACACGTTTATTATATCACACTTTTTTGTTTTTGTAAATATCGGAAAGCGATTTTACACAAAATAAAGGCATGAAAAAAAATCTTTTGCCCTTTGCGGCGCTCATGTTTTTATGCGCGGTTTTTTTCGTGGCGGCAGG
>CAKXBD010000220.1 GCA_934871445.1 uncultured bacterium
GTGTTTGGATAGAGAGAAAGACCTTGAAAAACGGCTTACAGAGGCTGAACACCGAGCGGAGGTAGTGGAAAGGGCGTTGAAAGATTGTAGCAAACGTTTGTCAGTATTTACAAAATCCTTCGGAGACGGAGCGACGGAAGAAGAAGTATATAACAAGATGATAAAAATAGCCGAAGAAGAGCTGTCGGAGAAAGGAACAGAAAACATTAAAATCGAATGAGGTGAAAAAATGTCGGGGAATAAAAGAAAAACGAATACTTTTTGGCTGGTTTTTTCAATACTGCTGGTATTGGTGGTTATAATCGGAGGGATAGGGTATCTGACGAATTGGTTTCAGTCGGATATCAAGACATTTTATGTAGAGTATGAAGGCCGAAAAATCGTAAGGGATTGTACGGGGCTGAAAATAGAACCGGGTGCAGAATTTAAGATAGGCATGATATCAGAGGATTCGGAGGATTATGAAGTAAAAATTTATGCTTCGGGAACGGAGGAAACGGATTTTGCGTTTGAAGTCGGGGAAGAAACATATAGCTGGTATAACGACGTAGTGAAGAATGAATGGGAATTTACGGAATACTTCGGGATAGAAAAGGAAGGAAACAGTTTTAGCCTTCAAAAAACAGAGTTTGAGGCAATTTTGGAAGAACGTTTCCCCGGAAAAACGGTAATAGGTCCAAAGGCGTTACCGGAAGAAGTATTCCGAATGGAAATTACGGTCAGAAAAGCAATAATGAAGATAGGTTTCGTTCCATATATCGAAGTAACGGGAATAACATTGCCGGATAAAATAGTTTTTTGAAAAAGGTGAGGTATGAAAGGATTGGTACAAAGGATATTCCGAGGTCTTTTAGTGAGTATAACGGGAATGATAATGTTGTTGACGGGGCTTATATCGGCCCCGATTCCCGTATATGCGGAAAGCGAAAACGAATATGACCATACGAAAGTAGAGGACGATTTGAAGGACGTGGATTTATCGTTATATCCAATCGATTCCATGGGAAGTCCGGCGATAGCGTCGTTTGTGGAATATTGCTATACGGAGAATGTGTGGCGTTCGGGGAATTACGCATTGTATGTATATGTATATAATCCCTCGCAGAAAGAATTTTCAACGCGGAGCGGAGCGAACGGAATCAATATAGCGACGTCGTACAATGAAGCGGGAGAGCCGGAGGAATACAGTATTTTGCCCTTAAAGTTGTGCGGAGCGACGACGGGAAAATACGATAAACTTATTTATAAATTCCGTGTGGAGAATATAGAGAAGATATATGCCAATGCGACGGAATACCAGGCGGAGTACGGATATCGGCGTTATGATATATCGAATCTGTTGCTTAGCGAGGTAGGAGAAAGCGCAGAAAAATGTGTAGTGGGGCGAGAGTATAAATACACCGGTTACGCCAAAGGCTACGGAGAAGACAGCAGTGCGGAGAGTACGTTGAAATGCGAATGGGAAAAGGCGGAGGTCTACGACGCGGAAGTATCGCATACAAACTACCGAATGGAAAGCGAGTATAAGGATTATACTCGTCAGGAAGTGAATACGGTATATTTCAGCGTGCCGGATAAATACATAACGGATTACGGGAATTTGCAGGGAATCCGGGCGCAGTGGTATGAATATGTGACAAGCCCGATATTTGTGACGGAGGATAATGAAGCGTATGAGGCACTGAAAGAGTACATAGGCGTAAATATCGGTGAGAAAAACGAAAATCTGAAATGGCGCGTGCTTTGGGACGTGGAAACGGTCTCTGATATAGATACTACGAGTTACTATTATCACAAAGTCTATAATAACGCGGAGGACCCGAATCCTTTCAATCTGTATCACGCGGCAGGCGATTTAGTTTGTACGCCGCAAATTTCCTGGCTGTTTTCGACGGGCGGAGAAAGCTATAAGGATTATAGCGTGTCATGGAGCCAAATAGAGAGCTGGGCGGAAGGATATTCGGAAGTCTACGGAAAAGATACGGAGATTTTGGGAAGATACAGCGAGGAGCTGTTTGCGGAGAGTATAGATTCGGACCGAGTACAGTACCTTGAAAACCCGGAAGAAGGCAGAGGTTTAATAATCCGTGATTTTGACGCCGAGGACGAATTTAATTTGCTGTCGTATGACGATACCCATTCGGGTTGGGATAAATTTTTCGACTATTTCGGGAATTGGTGGAATATCCCGGACGAGACGGGAAAAACGTATAGTCCGATAGAGGAAATCACGTCGGCAAATTTTACGGGAAACAAGGAGACGGATTGCAAGAATCTATTAATAAATGAAGAAGATTATGAAACATTTTCGGCGGCGTATGAGGAATCGAAGAAAGCTGGCGAGCATTTATTTGTATTCCGGTTCGCGCAAACGGATTATATGAGCACGCCGGCGCGGTTCGACTTGTTGGCGCCTTTTGGAAGTTCGGGCGCTTCGGTTTCTAACATTGACGGATATGTGGCACAACAAACGGTATTCCTGGATTTTACAATGATTCATCTGAAATTCGTCAAAGAAGATACGGAGACGGTAATTCCGGTAGCGCAAAATCCGATTGATATCTGGAACGCAGTAGACCCGCCCGTCGATGACGGCGCATTTGATTGGCTGGCGTTATTAAAAACAATAGGTTACTGTGTTTTGGGAATTTTGGGCCTGATATTTCTGGTTTGGATTTTATCATTGATTTTCCCACTTATCCAAACGGTGGTTGTAGGAGTATTCAAAGCGATATGG
>CAKXBD010000221.1 GCA_934871445.1 uncultured bacterium
GGGCATATCCGATTACCTGGGGACTCAGTTCCGTCATTTTCCTGTTCTATTATCTGCGTTCCGATTGGGTGCACGCTTTCGAGCGAAAGGCGGCAAAGGAGCAAAACGAGCCTGAGTCCGAGTGCGCCGCTTCGGAGTAATTTCAGCCTTTTCGGCAGCGTTTCCGAAAAAGATCGAATTTTGTCGTTTGTTATATGCCCGTCCGTGCATTTGTCCCGAAAAAAGAGATATATGCGCGGGCGGGCATGGATTAAACGAAAGAAAGAAGTCGGATTTTGTCGAAAACTTTTTCCGACAAAATCCGACAAGAAAAAACGTCGGGGCGCTTTTTGCGTTTCAAAAAATATTTAAGTATATCCGTTATACGGCATATAGAGGAGGAAAATTATGAAATATGTATTGGCTCTCGATCAGGGTACGACTTCTTCCCGTGCGGCTTTGGTGGACGAAAACCAGTGTATCGTGTCTATTTTGAGCCGCGAATTTCCGCAAATTTATCCCGAGGAGGGCTGGGTAGAACACGACCCGATGGACATTTGGTCGAGCCAATACGGTGTGATGATGGAAGTGGTGGCAAAGAGCGGAGTGGCTCCCGAAGACATTGCCGCCATAGGGATCACCAATCAGCGCGAAACGACCATCGTCTGGGACAGGGAGACGGGACGCCCCGTATATAATGCCATCGTGTGGCAATGCCGCCGTACCGCGCCGATCATTGCGGATTTGGAAAAGAGGGGATATAAAAGGAAAATTGTCGAAAAGACGGGACTTATCCCCGATGCCTACTTTTCGGGCAGTAAAATCAAATGGATTTTAGACCATACGGAAGGCGCGAGGGAACGCGCCCGCCGCGGCGAACTGTTGTTCGGTACGGTGGATTCGTGGCTCGTATGGAAGCTGACGGGCGGGAAAGTACACGTCACCGACCGCACGAATGCCTCTCGGACGATGCTGTTCAACATCGATACGATGGAATGGGACGACGAGCTTTTGAAAATTTTGGATATTCCGCGCGAAATGCTGCCCGAAGTGAGGAGTTCGGGAGAGGTTTACGGAACGGCGAACGTAGGCGGCATGGCTGTACCTATCGCGGGGATAGCGGGCGATCAGCAGGCGGCGCTGTTCGGACAGGGCTGTTTTGAAAAGGGGGAAGCGAAAAATACGTACGGAACGGGCTGTTTTCTCCTGATGAATACGGGATATGAGCGGCCTGTCAGTAAAAACGGACTTTTGACGACGGTTGCCGCGACGCTCAGAGGCGAGCGTCCGAAATACGCTCTGGAAGGGAGTGTCTTTATCGGCGGAGCCGTGATCCAATGGCTGAGGGACGAACTCCGTTTTTTCACGGAAAGCCGCGACGCGGAATATTATGCAAGGAAGGTTCCCGATACGGGCGGAGTGTATATCGTGCCTGCCTTTACGGGCATGGGTGCGCCGTATTGGGACATGTACGCCCGTGGGACGATCGTCGGTATTACCCGAGGCACGAAGCGCGAACATCTCATTCGCGCCGCGCAGGAATCCATCGCCTATCAGTCTGCGGACCTCGTGTCCGCAATGGAAAAGGATACGGGGGTGGAGCTCAAATCCCTGAAAGCGGACGGCGGCGCTTCCCGCGACGGATTTTTAATGCAGTTTCAATCGGATATTCTCGGAAAGGAGGTTTTGCGCCCCGCGGTACACGAGACGACGGCATTGGGAGCAGCCTCTCTCGCCGGCCTTTCGGTGGGCGTTTGGAAAGACGAACGGGAAATAGAAAAGCTGAGAAAGACGGAATCCTCCTATTTTCCCTCGATGGGGAAAAAGGAACGGGAAGAAAAGCTCAATCGCTGGCACCGCGCCGTCGAACGCAGTCTCGGATGGGAGCTTCCTTAAATTCCTGCCGTAAGCAGCCTTTTGTGAGAATTTTATGTATAATCATTGACAAAGTTGATTTTATATGATATAATGAAAAAGGAAATGTTAAATAGGCTTAAAAATTCCAAAACGGAACAGATTCTTTTCAAGGGCGTCGTAACGGCGGCGGTCTTGCTGGCGGGGATTTTTGCGCTTTTTTACGGTATTCCCTGTCCTTTTGCGAGAATGGGGCTTCCGTGTTTCGGATGCGGCATGACGCATGCTTTTCGCGCGGCGCTTTCGCTGGATTTTTCGGCGGCATTCCGCGCAAACGGAATGTTTTGGTCGGTTCCGCTGCTTTGGGCGTATTGGGTAGCCGATTTCCGTCTGTTTTCGAAAAAAGCCGTCAATGACGGATTTTTTGCGGCAATCATCGTCGGGTATATCGTCGATTATTGCCTGCGGATTATTCTATAAATTTCGGGAGGAATTAAGTATGTTTTGTTCGCATTGCGGAAAGGAAATCCGCGACGATGCGTCTTTTTGTCCGGAGTGCGGGACGCCCGTCTATCGGAAAGAAGAATTGCAAAAAGCGGCGGAGGATGTGGAAAAAAGCTCGACTGTCTCCGATTCGGAGCAGACTTCTGCGTCGGATACCAAACAAGAGCCTGCGGGGGGGGGTACTTTTATTCGCCTCAGCAGAATCCTTACGGTGGAGCTTATAACGGTGAGCCGCGGCAAAATGCGTATGGAGGGCAACAGAGAAAGAGCTCGAAGAGCAAGATAGCCGCGGGGCTTTTAGGGATTTTTTTAGGCTCTTTCGGCGTGCATAATTTCTATCTCGGCCGAACGGGTCGGGGGATCGCGCAGATCGTCGCTACGATTTGTACCTGCGGAAT
>CAKXBD010000222.1 GCA_934871445.1 uncultured bacterium
TTTTAGACTATGCGGGCAGTGTGGACGAAGCGGTGGAGCTCGTCTCTCAATACGATTTGCACGACTCCGCGGCGACCTCCTATCACTATATGGTAGCCGATTCCACGGGCAAGAGCGCCATTCTCGAATGGGTGAACGGAACGGATAAAACGGACAACGACGGTTCCGCGAGAGAGCTCGTCGTCACCTACAACACGGGAGACGAGCATATCGGGGAAGAAGAAGGAAAATCCGATTTCCAATGGATTACAAACTTTATCATTCAGCCCGGATATTATGAAGACGACTCGGAAAAACCCGGTCTGGACAGATATGACCATATTTACGAAAGGCTCAGCCCCACGAACGGAATCGTCGAAGACGAATCGGCGGCCATGGGTATTTTAGGCGAAGTCGGCCGTAGAAATTGGGACAACGACGACGCGAACGGCTGCACAGTACATAGTGTCGTGTATAACCTTACGGACAAAACGGTGCTTTGGGTGCCCAACGAACACTACGGAGAAGAAGCTTATACCCTCTCTTTCTCCCTGTAAAATCGCAGAAACAGTCCCGCTTTTTAAGCGGGACTGTTTTTTGCTTTATACTTAATCTAACACTTGACAAATTTTCCCTGCCGTGATATAATCTTTATAGAATTTATTTTCAATAATATTTATTTTTTGGAGATAAAACAATGAAAACAAAGCAACTCAAAGGAAAAAGGTTGGGAGCGTTCTTACTGACTTTGGCTCTTTTCTCATCTTCTTTCGGCTGCGTTTCTCTGACCGCAAAAGCGGAAAATGAGCCTCTCGACCTCTATTATATCAGCGATTCCTCTGAGCCGATATATGATGAACTCTTGGAAGAAATTTGCGGCGAATACGAAAATCGAATGGAAATCAATTTAACCTCATTGGCTTTCCCTGACGAAGTCTTCGAAAATCTGTTCTTTGAGACCAACTTTTTTCTCGATAAAATCAATTCCGATTCTTTGGTCATCCTCGATATACGGAATTCCATCAGGCCTATGCCGAATGACGACGATACATGGGCGGATTCTCTCCTTAATTTTTTCCAATCCGTAAAAGATGAAAACTGCCGCACGATGTTTATCTGCGGAACGGACGAAGCAAGGTTTAATGACGATACCGAGTTTCTCGACTATGTGGACGTACATATCAATACTGATTTGACTACCCCTTTTATGTATAATATCCTCAAAGACATGGAAGACCGTGAAGAAAACATCTCAGACGTTTCCCTTATTTTCGATCAAGGTTTTTCTAACGCTATCGACACATTCATCCTTCCTCTTCTCCGCAAGGAATTTGATATCTCGGCCGATCCTTATAAAGCTCCGGAATCCGTATGGAACTATTTGAACGAAAATGCTCCCCATATTAACATTAACCTGTATATCCCTGAATACGGAAGGCTTGTCAATAAAATTACGGGAGAAGAGCAGTTTTTCGGATCTTATTATGACACCGAAGAAATCTATGACTCTTTCGATAAACCGATTTATGCAATCGGAAATAACTATTATAATGATCCGCAGTTCCAGCAATTTGTCGTCGATATGAAAGAGACACTCGCTTATATGGAAATGCCCGCTTATATGTTAATTCAGGGGGACGGCATTCTCGGTGAAGTCTGCCCGATCGAGTATTTTCAAGCACTCGGAATGTACGAATCGACTTTTCAGGAATATCTGAAAGAAATGGTATTCGGTTTTATAGACGGAGACGATCTTTCCGATTACAGCAATTGGCAGGGAAGATGTTATGTCACCTTTAAGCCGATCGAATGGGGAACAGACGGCTGGGAAATAAGGACTTACGACCATAATGACCTTCCGGAAGGCTGGCAAGTAGTTATGGACCCCGAAACCTATCGGTTTTATTACGGAGAAGAATAACCCATGAAAAAATTCCGTTCCTGTCTCCTTTTTCTTCTGATTCTTTTGGGCGGGCTGTTCCTCCTCGTCGCCTGCGGCGGGGACGAGGACCCGAAAATGGATGCTCCCGTCAATCTGCGCGTGACGGACGACGAGTTTCTCACGTGGGACCCCGTCGACGACGCGCTCGGGTACTTTGTCGACGTCGACGGCGAAGAATACGAAACGGAAACCAACCGTTTCGATTTATTTGAACTCACCTCCAAGCCCGACACCTATCATATCAAGGTCATGGCTTACGGAAATTTCAGAGAAGTCCTCGATTCCGACTGGACCGAGACAAAGTATACCGTTTCCGTCCCCCAAGGTTTGGCCGTAAACCCCACCAAAGACGGAAAAGGAATGGAAATTTGCGTCGCCCCCTCCCAAAAGCTTTCCCTTAAAGGCAAATTGATTATTCCGGAAAAAATCAACGGCCTTCCCGTCACTGTTCTCGCCGAAGACGCTTTCGCCGGCTGTAAAAACATCACTTCCGTCATCATTCCCGACTCTGTTTTGGAATTTGACAGAGCCGTCTTTGAGGGCTGTACTTCTTTAACCCGCGTCAAACTGCCCGCCTATCTTGAAACACTTTCTGCTTTAACTTTCGATGGCTGCAAAAAATTATCCCTCATTTCTTTTCCCGACTCGCTTCTCTCCGTCCAATCCAGCGCTTTCAGCGGCTGTTCCGCTCTGACAGACTTCCGTTTTCCCGACAGCGTCACACAGATATATGCCAGTGTGTTTCACGATTGTAAAAATTTGACCAGCGTCGTTCTTCCCAAAAATCTGGAACGTATAT
>CAKXBD010000223.1 GCA_934871445.1 uncultured bacterium
GGGTGACGGTATATGTCAGCGGTGCGGAGGTAGAAAAAACAAAGGACGGATATTCCGCGCCCGAAGGTGCGAAAATCACCGTTACGGTCGTCAATGAGGACAGTCTTTTTGAAAAGATGACCATAAACGGGACGGAATACGTAAACCCTGTTCAAACTCTCACAGTTTCCGAGGGGATAATATCGATAAGTGTAGAAACCGAACGTTCCACTGCGAGCGATCGCGGTGCGTATTTTGGTAATCCGTTTATTGTGGACGAGCAAGAAGATTTGGTTTCCCTGTCCAAAATTTTCCGCGGCGGAACCGATAAGAAAGACTATGCGCGTTTTGGGCTTTCGGGAAGTTCCGATTTTCAAAAGCTGCAAAACGGATATTTTCGCCTGACGGCAAATCTCATGGTAAACAGCGAGGATTTTATCGGCATAGGAAGCGCGGCTCGCGTGGATAGCGTGGATAGCGTGGTTTGCGCGTTTCAGGGCTGTTTTGATTTCAACGGTTATAATGTATACCTGAACATCTCTAAAACGAAATTTACCAATGACAAGAACACTACCGATTTTTATAAGGAAAAAAGTCTCAGCGGAGGCGATGTATATATGGCGGATTTCGGATTTTTCGGCTATATATACGGCGACGGAACAAATCCTTGCTTAATTCGAAACGCCGATGTCCGCGGCAGTATCGCGATCAATACAACGGACAACAACTCTACTGAGGACAACAAGTCTACTCTTCCTGAGGGGCCTTTACGTATCAACGGCGGCGGGATTGCGGGAAGAGTCGGAAAAAATGTCGTCCTCGATCAAATATCCTCACAGGTGACGGTTTCCGCTCAGGTAGAACAAGCGACGCTTTCTTTGGGCGGCTTGTTCGGCTATTCTTCCGCGTCTGTGGATAGCTGGTCCAAAGCGTCCTATACCGGTCTGTACGGAAATATTTCGGGGATTACTTCCGGCGAAAACGCCGATGTCTATGTGGGCGGACTTGCGGGACTGTTGCAAAATGCTTATGTCAACCGTTTTGAGATCTCGGCGCAGTCAACTTTCCTTATCGCCAATTCCATAGGTGAAAAATCCGGATTGGCGGCGGTCGGCGGATTGGCCGGAATTGTCTACATAGCAGGCGGTGAAGCGGAGGAGCTTTCCGATCCGAAATCGATTACTTTACAGAATATAAAAATAGATGTCCGAGATTCCTTTTCGCTTTCCTCCGTCGTCGATAATAGCCACGTGGAGGAGGATAAAACGAATATTAATCCCGACAATTTTACATCTTCTTCCGGCGCCGTGAGCGGCGGGCTCGTCGGAGTAATTTATCGCGCAGAGGATAAGGCTTTGGGCGACCTGTCAATATCGCTTTCTCATATCGAATTTACGCAAGGCGGAAACGGAGCCTTGTCGGTATCTGCTCAGACGCAGAACGAAAACAGTGTGGGTATCGTTTTTTCCGGCGGGCTCGTGGGATACCTTCATACGGGCAGCGAACAATATATCCGATATTTGGGAAGTTCAAACGCTGAGGAGGGGGCAGTCGTTTATATTTTTGACTGTAATACGGAAATAAATTCTCTCCAAAACGGTTATGGTCCGGCTTATGCAGGCGGACTGTTCGGATATAATGCTTTCAAATTGAGGGAAGATCGAACGGAATCGGAGACCTATTATTTCCGTTTGACCGATTCCGAATCCGACTTTGACGTATCCGCGGTTCAGGCGGCAAAATCTAAAAATGCAGGTGTTAAGTATGAGGTGTGCAGCGGTTTTTATTCGTCCAAGTTACAACCCGGATATTCGATAGAAAATCTTCATTTTATCGTAGAAAAAGCGACGGTTACCGCAAAACGGGAGGCGGGCTCCTTTGCGGTGGGCGATATTGCGGCCGGCGGTCTTGCGGGCAAGGCGGGCGAAAACAGCGGCGGAAACTTCAAAAATATCGTATTGAAATTTACTCCCGACGTCTCGGTAAACGCCCTCGGTTATTCGTTCGACTCTCATTGGAACGGCGGTGATGAGGGGAAAGGAAATAACGTCTATGCGGGCGGTTTTATCGGTTATATTCAGAACTATACCGTTACGAATTTGAAGATAGATTATAATCCCCAAGATACCCAAGAATTTACGGGCACAGTTGCGGAATACTCCGTTCAGGGCGTTCAGAACGCGAAGGTTCCCGGCGTAGGAGATAATGAGGGCGAGCCGGGCGATTATAAATCGGAGGGATACGTCGGCGGAATGTTCGGAATGTTCGTGGACAGTACGGCGACGGGAATTCGGGTTTTAGGAAATCCTTCTGTTGCGCAAAATATTTATTTTACTTCATCAAATAGTCCGAATACCGCTTGTGTCGGCGGATTGATTGGTGCAACTCGTTCCATAAATAAAGCGTTCAGAATTGACGTCGGCGAGGTTCGCGATATGGCCGTAATCGGTAAAGCATATAGCGAAAGGGCAACGGCCCAAAAACCCAATGGGGATGAAGGGGGCGACTGCGATTTATTTGCCGGCGGGGCAATCGGGGTATTCGGGAGCGATCAAGGCAGCAGAACTTTTAGTGTCACAAATATATACGTATATGATACGGTTATACAGGCCATAGGGGAAAAATTGATACTGACGTATGCGGGCGGCGTATTTGGGGGAATATGGTATGCGGGTACCTTTAAGGCGGATTCCTGTGCAAGTATCGGTTGCAGCGTCGAGGCAAACAGTATTGAGG
>CAKXBD010000224.1 GCA_934871445.1 uncultured bacterium
CCATAAGACTGTTCGAGCACTCGTCCGACTTCAAAGGGCGCGGATTGTTCTACGATAAAGTTGTTTTTGGAATACATGGAAAGTTCGGTAAAATTCCTTCTAAGCTCGTCTGTTTTTTGAGAAATAATATCCAGCGTCTTTAATAGTTCTTTGTCGGTTTCTCTCTGTTTCAGGGTATTGACAAAGCGCTCTATGCTCAAAACGGGCTTTTTCATATCGTGAGAGACAAACTGCAATAAGCTGTTGCGTTCGTCGATAATTTCTCTTAAATCTTGTGTCTGGCGCGAAACTTCTGCCTGTAAATTTTCTGTAAGATAGATATTTCTTCTTTCGACGCGGACAAACACCTGAAAACCGACGGCTATAGTCGTTGCGAGAACGAGTGTACAAATCCAGTACACAGGATTTGCCATACCGAACACGAATGTGTTCGGTATGGCGGAAACAAAACCTAAAAAGCCTGCCAATAAAGGATTGAGTAAAAGCGCCATGTGAGTTTTCCCGAAAACGGCCGAGAGAAAGACGAACACGAGAAGGATTGCCGATAAAATAAGATTGATAGCGACATATATTTTCGGAACGATCAAAGCGACCGAGGAGGGGAGAAACGGAATGGCGGCCGCGCAGATACATTCGAGCGCCGCAATTATGACTAACACAATCTTTAAGGGGAAGTTTTTACTTTTTATGCGCATTGAAAAAAGGGCCGAAAAAGGAATAAACGCATAAGAAAGATTTTGTATACTTTTCCAAAAATAGGGGTAAAGAGATAAATTTGAAAGAGCCAAAGGCGTAGATACGACCCCGAAAACACCGAGGAGAACGAAAATCTGAGGAAGGAAAGGCCTGTTTCTTTTAAGGAGACAGACGAAAATAAAGGAAGCAAGTACAAGAGCGGAAATGACGGATAAGGTACTTAAAAAGTTTTTATCGCGGGAGACGGCGTTTCTTACGGCGGAATCTGAACCGATTATGGGAGTTTGGCTTAGACCTGCGATTCTGTTTCCGTGCGTTTCATAATGTATAGTGACGACGGTGGCCGCGTCGAGACGATCGGGGCTGATGGTATGTCTGCGAGGATAAAAGGATAAATCGATAAAAAGAGGTCGTGTACCGTCGGAATGTGTTTCGGTTTTTAACTGATATTCGCTGTATTCGATAAAGTTATAGTCCGAAATTTCTCCCGTGCGTTCAAATAATACCGTATTGACGTATACGGTACTTGCAGACCAAACGGACGGAAGATATAAGGTAAAATGCCAGTTATTGTCTCCTTGTAGAAAAGGTTCGAGCTCGTTCGCTTTTTCTGTAAAGTTCTCATCCATAGGGTCGAGATTGAGGAAAATGAACGTGTAAGTTCCTCGGTTTTCAGCGCGGTCGGAAGCGAAAGAAAATTTTTCTCCTTGAATTTCTACATCGGGAATAAGATAATCGTTCGGAGTATAATTTGCAGCAGGCAGGGTATTGATTTCTTTTAGATCGGAAATGCATACAGTCGTGACGGGGTTGCCGTCTTTTCCTTCGAGAATGGTTTCCTGCGCTACATCGGGAGCGTGCTTTACCGCAAATATAAGAATTAAGGAGAGCGCGATGGAAAAGAGAAGCGTAATCGTCGAAACGAAAACACGTAAAAATACGTTTTTTTTCACGGTAAATCTCCTTTTGGCAGAAACGAATAGCCTTTTTTGAATTCAGTGACGATAAATTGTACTTCGGGGGACAATGCTTTTAATTTTTGTCGAAGCGTTGAAAGGTGTCTTTTGATTGTGGTCGTCTGCAAGCTGGGCTCCTCCCAGATTTTTTCGTAAATTTCGTCGGAAGAATAGAAAGTTCCGGGGTGCGTCATCAAGAACCACAGGATATTAAACTCGCTGGAAGTGAGGGAAACGGGCTTTCCTGCAAAAAAGACTTTACGGGAATTGACATCGGCAGAAAGTCCTGCGATTTCTCTCGTGGCTTCCTTTTTAGGCAGGAGCCTGAGACGTATGTGCGCTTCGAGTAAGCGCATAGAACAAGGCTTGACGACATAATCGGCCGCGCCGGCGTCAAAACCCGCGAGTATGTTTTCTTCGCTTGCGAGGTCGGAGAGAATGACGACGGGAGGTAAGGAAGGAAAGTTTAGCAAATCGAGCCCCGAACCATCGGGAAGAATGACATCTAATACGAGAATGTCCGGCCGAATTTTAGAAAGTAAACTTTTGGCCTCGGAAAGTTTTGATGCTCCGAAAACTGTATTTCCATTGCCCCGAAACCAGCTCATCATGGAGGCAAGCAAATTTTTATCGTCTTCAATAAACATAATTTTACGATTGCTTATACTTACAGCCACGGTCAATAAAAGACCTCCTCGTCGCGATAGATTACAGTATTTAGTATATATCATTATCCAAAAAAAATCAAGTGGCCTGAAAAGGTTACGAATGGTTACGATTTTTTGAATCCCCGTTATTTCGTTATGCTGTTTATACTTTTTTGAGTATAATAATAAACGGATAGCCTAAAATCTCGATGAAAAAGGTTTATAGAATTTTTATATTAGTATTGAATTAAATGGAAAAAATCCCCTTTCATAAGGAATGGAAAAATATGCAAAATATGAAAATATTTATATTTTTCAATTATTTTCAAAAATTCATTCAATTATTCTTGACAAGATGGGGGG
>CAKXBD010000225.1 GCA_934871445.1 uncultured bacterium
ACGCACGATAATCGCAACGACCGCCGTTATTGCGGGATATATGTAGGCAAGCGGTTCGTAGCCTTCGATAAGAAAGTACACCGCCCAGCAGATGCTCGCTGTAATGCCGATGTTGGCAAGCATACCGAGCACCATCAAAAGGACGGTATAAACGACGTACTTTTTGTTTCCGCCGATGAGTTTTAAGAGTTCTTTATCAAACATTACCTTTCGCCTTCTCTTCCTTTTTTAACTTCTTTTTGTATTTTATCATCTGAAAGACGTGTCCCATCGCGAACACGGGGTGCGTGAATATCATTCTCGGCCCCGACCACTTCATAACATCCTTTATCTTCTCCCGCATATCCGGCTTATAGCAATGAATCTTACAGAAGGAACAGAATTTTTTGTTGACCTTGAACGGGCATTTTTCGAGACGGAAGAGCGCGTATTCTGTAAGCGCCCTGCATTCCTCGCATAGCTCCTCCCCTTTCGTTCCGTGTTTCCCGCGGCAATACTTTTTGATCATCACGGGGATGAGCTTCTTTTCCTTCTCCCACGCTTTCAATTCTTTCGGCGTTTTTTGGTTTCTCTGCATTCTCCATTTCATGTCTTCCCTGCCGTTTCGAACAAACAGCATAGTCTCGCGTTCTCGTATGCGAACATATAGGCAAAAAAATTTGTCTTTCAACAGTTCCCATACGCGAACCAATACCCTTAAAATAAATACGCCGATGCGTATTCCTAAAAAAGTATAGGTTTCTGATAGCCGCCCGAAAATGCCGTTCGCAATCCCGAACCATGAGATATTATAGCATTAACACCAATATCTGTCAACAAAATGAACCGTAGTTTACTCATACTTTTTTAAGAAATTTTTTGACCGCATAAAAAGTCCTCGGCAACATTTCCGAGGACTTTTCTTCTATTCATTATAATATAACAGGCGTTTACCTGTTTTTTCGCTTTCTTATGTGCCTTCCTTTTTGCTATCATATACAAAAAGGAGTTTTTATTGCCATAACTTACGCTTACGCCCGCGTTTCCGCGCGCGACCAGAATCTCGCCCGTCAGCTCGAAGCCTTTTCCGAAATGAATATAAACCGCAGACATATCTTCTGCGACAAGAAGAGCGGCAAAGACTTCGACCGTACAAACTATCTCCGACTCGTCCGAAAACTCAGACCCGGAGACCTGCTCGTCATTAAATCCATAGACCGTCTGGGACGCAATTACCAGATGATCATAGACGAATGGAGTCGCATTACGAAAACCATACGGGCGGATATCCTCGTCCTCGATATGCCCCTGCTCGATACACGTTCCACTCCCTGCTCCCTCGTCGGGAAGTTCATTGCCGACCTCGTTCTGCAAATCCTCTCCTTCGTCGCGGAAAACGAGCGGGAAAACATCCGCGCACGGCAAGCGGAAGGCATCGCTGCCGCAAAGAAAAAGGGCGTCCGATTCGGCCGCCCGCCAAAAAACTATTCCCGAAAATTTTTTGATATAGTGTTCGCTTATGAGAACAAACAAATCACCCTGCGCGACGCGCTCAATATTACGGGTATGTCGCAGTCGAACTTCTATTACCACATGAAAAAATGCAGGGCGAGCGGTACATAGAAAAAAGAGGGAGCGCCTGCTCCCTCTTTACTTGCTTTTTGCTTCATCGTCTGTCTGCGGCTCTTCTTTCTTCGTGTCCACTACTCTCTCGCAATTCGAGCAGACGTACAATCGTCCGATTCCTTTAAGTCCAGACCTTTATTCATCGTTCCGCAATACGGACACTTTTTATCTTTCAGCATTTCAAACCTTTCGTTTACTCCGCCACAAATTTTTTCAAAAGTTCCAAAAGTTCGTCCGACACGACGTGCTCGATACGGCAGCCGTCACGCTCGGCAAGTTCTTCGCTCCCGCCGAGTTTCATAATGGCGGCTTTCAGAACGCGGTGACGCTCGTAAACGCCTTCCGCGCGCTTCTTCCCCTCCGGCGTAAATTCGATCACCCCGGATTCCCCATTCATCGTGATATATCCTTTTTTGATCAGAAGGTGCATACCGCGCGACGTGCTCGATTTTGCAAGGCCGAGTTCGCTCATCACGTCCACCGAACGCACGTTGGAACTGTTCTTCCGAAGAAGCAATATAGCCTCCAGATACATTTCTTCCGATTCGCGGTTTGCCCTTTTCGCCATCGTTTTTCCTCCCGTATATACTATATATAACCGACTATATATTAAGTATAATCGATTATCGGCAAAAAGTAAAGGAATTTTCGGGCTGCATCGGGTACCGATAAAAACTTACGCTCATCCCAAAGCGACATCTAACGCCATCATCACGACAAAGCCGAGCATTGCGCCCCATGTGCCGAAATGCGGATGTTCGGAAAGGTGTGCGTCCGGGATAAGATCTTCTACGACGACAAATATCATTGCGCCCGCAGCGAACGCCAAAAACCACGGCTGTGCCGCCGTGAGATTTGCTGCAAGAAAATACCCGACGACGGCAAATACAGGTTCCACCGCTCCGCTTCCCATACCGTATAAAAAGGCTTTACTGCGGCTGCCCGTCGCCGTTTTCATGGGCAAAGAAACCGCCGCGCCTTCGGGGAAATTCTGTATCGCCATACCTACGGCAAGAC
>CAKXBD010000226.1 GCA_934871445.1 uncultured bacterium
TTTCGATTTCTGAAAGATATCGGAACAGATGCCGTAATCGTCAGCGATCCCGGCGTCATTTACGTCGCGAAAGAATCGGCGCCCGAACTCTCGCTTCACCTTTCCACGCAGGCGAATACCGTCAATAAATATGCCGTTCGGTTTTGGAAAGAACAGGGAATTTCCCGCATTATTCTCGCTCGGGAACTTTCCGTTTCCGAAATTTCAGAGATTCGGGATTTTGTCCCCGATATTCAATTGGAAGCTTTCGTACACGGTGCGATGTGTATATCATATAGCGGCAGATGCCTCTTGTCCGACTATCTGGATGGAAGATCTTCCAATCGCGGCGCCTGCGTGCAGGCCTGCCGCTGGAAATACGAAATCCGAGCCTTAAATCCTTCCGACGGCGAAACGGGTTGGCTGCCTGTCGAAGAGGACGAAAAAGGGACGTATATTCTCAACAGTAAGGACTTGAATATGCTTTCAAGGCTTTCCGAGCTGGAACGAGCGGGAGTGAATTCCTTCAAAATCGAAGGTCGGATGAAGAGCGAATACTATTTGGCCACGGTTATCAACGCCTATCGACGCGCATTGGATTCGGGTACTTCTCGGGAGATCGAACAGGAGCTTTGCAACGTGGCGCATAGAGACTATACGCAGGCTTACGCTTCCGGGAAGAATTCTTTTACCGTCGGTTATACCGACAGTCAGACCAAAGGCGATTATACGTATATCGCAAATGTCATAGATTCCGAAAACGGGTTTGTGACCGCTGAAATGCGCAATCGTTTTCGGGCGGGAGATGTTCTCGAAGTTCTTTCTCCCGACGGGAATTTCAAGAAAACTTTCGTCGCGGAAAATATTTTTGATTCTTCGGGGCAAAAGACGGACGACGCAAAGCTCGTTCGGGAATTTTACCGAATCGAATGTCCTTTCCCGTTGAAAAGAGGCGACTTATTGAGGCGGAAAAATTCCGCAGAGGAGTCAAAAAAAGTAGATTGAAACCCTTTCGGAAAAATTCCGAAAGGGTTTTTTCAGATTTCTCGAAAAAGGGGGTGCCTGTATTTGACTATACGGGTAAAAAAAGGTATAATAATAGCATAAAAATTGTCTCAGAAGGGCAAAACAGTCGTATATGAAAAAGATTCTTATGATAGCGACGGGCGGAACCATCGCATCCAAAGCCACCTCGGACGGTTTGGCTCCGGGCATGGATTCTTCGGGGCTTTTGAGTTATATCCCCGAAATAAAGAAATTCTGCGATGTGGATTCCGTGCAGATTTTCAATATCGACAGTACTAACATTACACCCGAACATTGGCTAAAAATGGCGGCGACGATTCGGGAAAATTATGAACGTTACGACGGTTTCGTCGTATGTCACGGTACGGATACCATGGCATACACCGCCGCCGTTCTTTCCTATATGGTTCAACATTCTCCCAAGCCCATTGTGTTGACGGGGTCTCAAAAGCCCATCGATAAAGAGGATACCGACGCAAGAATCAACCTCAGAGACAGTTTTCTTTATGCTTCGTCGGATAAGGCTTCCGACGTCGTCATCGTCTTTCAGGGAAAAGTAATTGCGGGGACGAGAGCAAAAAAAATCCGCACGAAAAGTTTCAACGCTTTCGATAGCGTGGATTTTCCTGAACTCGCGCGGATTCGCGACGGAAAAATTATTTCGTATATCACTGCGCCGAAACGGGAAACGGCGGAATTTTATTCCTTCCTCAACAGGCGTGTGGGACTCATCAGTCTCACGCCCGGAATGGACAGCGCCATTCTCGACGTATATTTCAAATATAACGACGCGGTAGTGCTTTCAGGTTACGGAACGGGCGGAATTCCCGAGGGAGAGTATTACGGTTTTTATGACATAATAGAAAAATGGGAAAACAAGGGAAAGACTTTGGTCGTTACCACGCAGGTACAAAGCGAGGGGAGCGATATGAGCATTTATCGAGTAGGACGGGGCTTGAAGGAGCGCTTTTCTTTGCTCGAAAGCTATGACATGACCTATGAAAGCATTCTCGCAAAACTGATGTGGATTTTGGGCGAGACGAAAAATCCCGAAAAAATTCGGGAATTGTTTTATAAAAGCATCAATTACGATTTAATCGTTTGATGAGGAAAAGGAGGCAACCATGGAAAAATTCGGCACTTTCGGCGAGCTCAAATACGAGCGGCCCGATTTCGACGCTCTGAAAGCGTTTTATACCGCTTTGAACGAACGGGTAAGAAACGCAAAAACGTACGAGGAAGTAAAGAACTGCATGCGGGAAGAGGAGGAATATTCCGCGCATGTTTCCACAATGTATACGATAGCGAGCATTCGACATACGGTGGATACTTCGGACAAATTTTACGAGGAAGAGGACAAGTATCTCAATACGCAGTATCCCGAAGCTATGCCGTATATGCAGGCGTTCAGTCTCGCTCTTTTAAGCAGCCCCTTCAAATCGGAAATTGATAAAGA
This sequence comes from uncultured bacterium, assembly GCA_934871445.1. Lineage (GTDB taxonomy): Bacteria > Bacillota > Clostridia > Christensenellales > Borkfalkiaceae > Scatosoma. Next base: position 2,462 of record CAKXBD010000226.1, read on the forward strand.
ATACGGGGAATTTTTCCTGAAAAATATCAAGTTGGGCGTGGATAGTTTTTCGGAAAAAAATATTAAGCTCATGCAGGAAGAAAACGAGCTCGTAGACCGCTATCAGCGCATTATGGCCGCGTGTAAAATTCCCTTTGAGGGGGAAGAATGT
>CAKXBD010000227.1 GCA_934871445.1 uncultured bacterium
CCGATCTTTTGGTTATTCATCCCGTCGAAAATATGTGGAAGTTGGTGCGCAAGGGCTGGATGAAGGGATTTGTTCCGAATGACACAGCGATTTCTTCTCTCGATTCTGAATTTATTGATCAATGCATGCGTCTAATCGCATTGCAACATGAATTTGACTACGGGGATGAGGAATTGCTCGCAAAATATGGCGGTATCGGAAAGGATGAGCGGGGTGCCTATCTTTCTGTGGGACAGGCCGTATACCGCAGAGTTCTCGTTTCGTCCGAACAGGCAGTGCGTCAAAGTACAAGGAAACTGTTAAACGAGTTTATTTCTCTCGGAGGGCAATTAGTACGGGGCCCAGAAGAACTTTCTGCGGATGAAGTAATTAATGCACCGAAAAATATTGCGTCCGCTGTGCGTCGGTTCGGGGGTGACGTATGGATGTTTTTGTGCAATTTAAGCGAAACGGAGACTGTCTGCGGGCATGTGGAACTCGTGCCTGAGTTGGCGCGCCTAAATGTAGAGGAATGGGATATGGTCGCATTTGAAAATCGCGGTGCTTGCGGACTTGAAGCTCTTTCTTTCGCCGCGGGAGAAATGCGTATTTTCCGTTTGACACAGGAGAAATTACCTACTCCCACAATTCGGCAATGGAAAAGGGTTTCATTACCCGAAAAAATGCCCTATACATTGAACGAACCTAATGTTTTGGTGCTCGATTATGTGACGCTTTCCTTCAATGGTGAATTACAAAATGCTGGAAAGCCTGCAGATGTGCTTCTTGCTGACCGAGATTTGCGTAAAAAATTAGGACTCATGCCCCGCGGAGGGGAAATGGTACAACCTTGGTTCGCAGCAAAATATGGAAAACCGGACGTCATATTAGGGAAAGTCAGTCTCGAATATTGCTTCGTTTCAGAGATAGAATGCAGCGCGCTTGTTGCTACCGAGTATGATGGTATCGCCTGCAATGGTGTCGTAGGACACCGCGAGGATGGGCGTTGGGTCGATTCATGCTTCCGTCTTTTCCGCGTGCAGGTCAAAAAGGGCAAAAATGTACTTACCGTTGCGTTTGATTTTAGACAGAGCGATAATCTTGAGGCGGTATATCTTTTGGGCAATTTCGGCGTACAAATACCTCGTACTATTATACAGCTTCCAGAAGTTCTTTCTTTACAGGATTTGGCAACGCAGGGATTGCCTTATTATGGTGGTTCCGTCACGTTCCGTCCTATATTTGCAAGAGGACGGTACAGTGTCATAATCAAGGAGTTGCATGGGGTTTCCCTCCATGTTTCAAATGGAGAGCAGGAGAAAATCGTCGCCTTCCCGCCGTATGAGGTGGAAATAGAAGTAAACGGAGAATTAACTCTTACAATCTATTTAACGAGGCGTAACACATTTGGTCCTCTCCATTTTATTCCGCAGCCTCAAGAAGGATATGGTCCCGAATTGTGGGTAAGTGAAGGAGAACACCACACTGATGATTATGTTCTAATTCCACAAGGAGCCGAATTAGAAATTTATCGGTCTACCAGTACGAATAACGTTCGTTTTGAGAAGTTATGTACCTCCCCAGATTGAATTTCGTGTTCGATTCCTGTCGTAAATGAGAGCAGCAAGTACGTTTTGTATGGCAGAATATTTGCAAAAAAACGCTGAAAAATGAGAATCAAGTAGCTCATAAGTGAAACGATTCTGCCACAGTTATTTATAAGGAACGGAACAAAAGAGCTTGAAATGCGTTGTTTTTAGAGAGAGTCATCTGTAAAATTTGTTGCATTTTTATATCGATAGAAAACCGCTCTAATCGGCGTAATAGGATACACATGAATAAAACGACGTATTGCCCGACCGCAAATCGCGGCCGGGCGTTTCTGTTGTCCGAACAAGGACTTCAGAACAGGATAGACGCGGGTAATATCATTTCAAGGGTGATAACGGACAGACAAAGGCAAGCCGACGAGCCTTGATCGTCAGCAAATAAAGAAAAATTGAAAAGGAGAAATGGACAACAAAATCGAAAAATTTATGTTTTACGAGCTGTATAAGGAAATCTGTTCGGAGTGGCAGAAAGGTATATTACTGTTCTCGATTGGACAGACGTTGCGGCAAAGGTTGAAACGGACGAAGAACTGCGGAAAGAGAGAGATATCTTCTGCTTGGTAAAAACATACATTAGGAAATATGTTCAAAAACGGTAAACAAAATAACTAAGGGAGTGGTAGGAAATAAGGGATTTTTTGAAGCAGGATAAGGAAAATACAACAAGTAGTATTTTCGAGAGAGGAAAAAGCGGGAAACCCGCTTTTTTAGGGGAGGAAACGGTAGAGAAAAAGGACAAACGTCAGATAAGATATATCCGAATAAGAGACCAAACGCTATGGGAAAAGATAGACAGAAAGGTTGTTCTCCTCGGAATATTAGTCGCAAGCCCGCGGTTTTTATAGCTAAGTGAAAGAAATTTCGAGGTGAAAATTTTTTAAAAATTCCTTGACTCTTGAAGAAGAAAAGCGTATAATAGACTATATGGTATATATACGATAGGTAAAAATTTAGGAGGATTGTTATAACGGTAAAAGAAGCAATAGAGAAGGCCGATAGAGACGAAGGG
>CAKXBD010000228.1 GCA_934871445.1 uncultured bacterium
TTGACGAGGGTTGGAACCCGTGCAGGCATCGCCGATTGCATTGACCGCGATTTCGGGCAATCTTTCGAGGAATACTTTTTCGGGAACAAAGCCTTGTTCGCAGGGATAGCTGTCCGCACCATAGTTCTTGATACAATGAGGAATATTCAAATCGTCGTTCATCTTTCTCAACATCGCGATGAGCAGGTCTACCTTTTCATCGTCGTTCTTGCCGCCGAGATGAATGAAATCCGCGATTTGGCCATAGCGTTTCTTTGCCGTGGGATCCTTCGAGTTGAACTTGATAACCTTGGGAAGATACATCGCATTGGCAGCGCCGTGAATGATATGCGCACCGTAGTCCGCAAACGCCGCACCCGTCTTATGTGCCATGGAATGTACGATTCCCAAAAGAGCGTTCGAGAATGCCATACCCGCAAGGCACTGGGCATTGTGCATGCTGTCTCTCTTTTCCATATCCCCGTTATACGAACCGACGAGGTCTCTCTTGATCATTTCGATCGCATGCAGCGCCAAAGGATCGGTATAATCGCAATTCGCCGTCGAAACATACGCTTCTATCGCATGCGTAATCGCGTCCATACCCGTATGCGCCACCAATTTCTTGGGCATCGTCTCCGCAAGTTCGGGATCTACAATAGCTACGTCGGGCGTAATTTCAAAGTCCGCGATGGGATATTTAATTCCCTTCGCATAGTCCGTAATAATCGAGAACGCCGTGACTTCCGTCGCCGTTCCCGACGTGGAAGAAATCGCACAGAAATGCGCCTTCTTTCTCAAATGGGGAATCCCGAATACTTTGCACATCTCTTCAAAGGTGATGTCCGGATATTCATATTTAATCCACATCGCTTTCGCCGCGTCGATGGGAGAACCGCCGCCGATCGCAACAATCCAATCGGGCTCGAATTCCAGCATCGCCTGCGCGCCCTTCATGACCGTTTCAACCGAAGGGTCCGGCTCGATACCTTCAAACAGCTTTACTTCCATGCCCGCTTCCTTCAAATAGGAAACCGCTCTGTCCAAGAAGCCGAATTTCTTCATGGAGCCGCCACCTACGCACACCATCGCTTTCTTGCCTTCAAACGTCTTTAACGCTTCCAGCGAGCCCTTGCCGTGATATAAGTCTCTCGGTAAAGTAAATCTTGCCATTTGTCTATATCCTCCAATCATAAATTTTTTTTATTCTTCCGGTTTGGGGGTTGTCCCTCATACCGCCTTACATTATACCGCAAATCCCCGACTTCGTCAAGATTAACGAGAAATTTTTATCGATTAAAGAATAAATATTATCAATTAAATTCTTTCCGAATAAAAAAGTACGTCCCCCATTTTTTCGGGGAACGCACTTTTATCTATATCTAATAGGAGGAAATGAACTTAGTTGTTTTGGGTATCGTCGTTTTCGTCTTCTTTCTTCTCTGCCGTCGCAGTTGACGCGGCAGCTGCGGCTTCTTTCTTTTCCGCTTTCTTTGCCATTCTTGCGTCCTTCTTCATCTGTGCCTTCATCTCTTTCGTCACGATGCGGGCAGCGTCGATCTGGGAACGCATTTCCTGAGGTGTGGGAGGCACGAATGCAGAACCCTCCGCATTTTCGGGAATGACTTCGTAGCCCGCGTCTCTTTCGAGCATCGTGGCCTCCGTATATCCGTCGAACAGGTGGATATGGTGCGCATCGAATGCCAAATCAATGACGTCTTTCAACGAAACTACCGCACGGCTGGAAATCTTCGCAATCATCTGCGTGGAATTGTCGATGACCGAGCTCTCTTTGGATTCGTGGTCGAGTTCGCAGTAAATCTGCGTTTCGGCACCGAGCTTTTCGATAACTTCGATACGAGCTTTGACAATCGTATCGGGAGAAGCCGACAGGAACATCTGATCCTGATGAATATCTTCGGGACGAACGCCGAGCGTTACGTCTTTATCCGTATTGAGATACTCGTTCAGATTCTTGATTCTCGCGACGACCGTCTTGGGAAGAAGAATTTTATTCCCGCCGACAAAGCTGACATAGACCTTATCGCCCTCGGACACGAGATGCGCGTTCTTGAAGAAGTTCATCTGAGGGGTTCCGATGAAGCCCGCGACAAACAGGTTGATGGGATAGTCATAAAGGTTCTGCGGAGTATCCACCTGCTGCATGAAACCGTCCTTCATGACTACGATTCTCGTACCCATCGTCATGGCCTCGATCTGATCGTGCGTGACGTAAATGAAGGTCGTGGCAAGTCTCGCATGGAGCTTGGAAATTTCCGTTCTCATCGAAGCGCGGAGTTTCGCGTCGAGGTTAGAGAGAGGCTCGTCGAGCAGGAATACCTTGGGCTCGCGGACGATGGTACGTCCCAAAGCGACACGCTGGCGCTGACCACCGGAAAGAGCCTTGGGTTTTCTCGAAAGATAATCGGTAATGCCGAGGATTTCCGCCGCGGCCTTTACCTTTTGGTCGATAATTTCCTTGGGTACCTTGCGGAGTTTCAGACCGAACGCCATATTATCGTAAACGGACATGTGGGGATAAAGAGCATAGTTCTGGAAAACCATTGCGATGTCTCTGTC
>CAKXBD010000229.1:0-1959 GCA_934871445.1 uncultured bacterium
CTACGCCCCTATCTGACGCCGGAAAATTGTAAAGACGGCGGATTTGAGAAAATCGAAGACGCGCTGAACGAATAGAACGCGGACGCTTCCGTCCCTCGTAGACCGCCCCCGACCGGGGCGGTTTTTTGTGTTCGGTTAAAAAATTGAATAACGGGAACCGTGTAGAATGCTATTTTAGATTGCTTTTGTAATTGTATGATTGTCTGATTGTTGAAAAGTGAATTCGAGCTTCTTTTATCCACGACGTTATATAGAGTAGAAAGACGCTGAAAAACGGCCTTTTGAAATGATAATGTTTAATTTTTAAATCTAAATTTATGAATAAAATTAAAGTAAAAACGGAATGTGAGATTAGTGTATCTCCGGAGATGCTCCAAACGCTGATTAAAGTGGGGATAGCCCAGAATCGGGATTGGATTATTAATTACCTTACGAGGGCGCTCCTCGGAGCGGAGTTGCTGACTGCGAAAGAGGTTGAAAACTCGATGAAAATCAGCCGCACGACGCTCTATCGTTGGGAGAAAAAGGGTTTGATTACGCCTATGCGCTACGGACGGTCGAAGAGGTATTGTAAAGACGAACTTTTGAAATTGAAAAAATATGGTCGATAATATTACTTTGAAATGTTGTGATAAGGAAGTTTACCATCACTTGTGTTATGGAACTTTTGTTGAAAAATCGTATTGGATAAACGGTAAATGGTATAATAAATTAGTGTTAGAGAACGGAAAATCCGGGGATGATGCGCATGATCTGATAATCGAATTTTACGAGGACTTTATGAAAATTTACGGTAGTATCCGTAAGTGGTACTATGGCGCGACTTCGCTGGATGATCTGACTAAAACGGATTTGGAGAAGGCTTGGCGGAAAGTGGCCAAACGACTTGGCATCTCGTTCGATACGTTGAGAACCTTTGAAATTTCCGTGATCGAAATAGGGCTGAATGTCCCGTTTGATATGGAATGTGTCGAAATGATACACCGAATCCGTGCATTTAAGTCGAAATGCTACGAGTTGAACGATTCGCGTCCTACATGCCGAAAGTTTGTTTCAGGATTTTTCACTGCTAAAATTTATGATAAAATCGCTGAAATAAATAAAGATAATCGGAACGTACTTATACGGAATCCGGACCTCTACCCGGAGAAAAACGCCCTTCGGGTTGAATTTACGTTGAAAGGCGGGCGACGGAAGGTACTCTCCCGGTTGAAGGTAGGAACGCTCGGTGGACTGCTTGAAGAATATACCCGGATTGTGAATTTCTTTTGGCGGAATTGTCAGGCTTTTGCCTTTGATAATATAGGCCGTCGGCCGTCGTTTCGGCCTAAACGGGGGAGCTTGAAGGAACTGACCGATTATTTCGTGATTCTGGGATTGGCGAGCCTATCTCATACTGAATTGGACGGCTATACCGGGCTGTTGTCGAAAGGGGCTCAACGCGATTTTAGAAAGTGGCTGCGGAGGCATCACGAGCGGGAAAAGGATTATTTATACCCGGATTACCGTATTGAATTTACCGAGGCGATAAAGTGGCACTTGATAGATTTGATTAGGTTGAATAACCGTCAGAGACGTGATGAATATTGACTTATGATATAAGTTAAAAAACGAGGGGAAATTACCCGCTGAATAAAGCCGGGTAATGCCTCTCGCTGTAAATGCTGTAAACGTTGTAATGTAAATATAGAGACTGCTGTAATGAAATCGTTGTATATAGAAACGCCGTATGCTGTAATAAGGGCTCCTTGATAATCTCGTCCTTGCCTAATAGGAGGAACGTCGTATATTATTTCGAGCCGCGCTCCGTCAGGCTCCTCGACGTTCTATAATACGCGCCCTCGGCCAGCTCTCGTGGCGTTCTCCACCATGATGTTGTAGATGCCGATTTCTACGCTCCTGCCGTTTCGAAGGAGTATTTACCCGCCCGAAGGAAACGCCTCTTGAAAATCGCTGTTT
>CAKXBD010000229.1:1969-2475 GCA_934871445.1 uncultured bacterium
TTTCGGCCTTGTAGGCGAAGCTCTAAATACGAAAGTATATTATTTCGGGCCGCGGCGCGGTGTGTTGTTGGAGATTGACCGTTATCTGCCAGCCAGCCTATGCCTACGTTTGGCGCGATGTCGCGGCGTGAAAACGGGAAACTCTTGGAGAGATCGATTTTAGGTCTTGGAAGCCTCCGGCGAACTACTTGCCCGATAGAATATGGAAACGCTTGGAAATCGTCCCTTTTGTCGTTGTATGGACGGGCTATTGCTGATGTGGAGGAATGACGGGTGCTAAAAAGGGTGTTGCTCTATTGGAATCGACGGCTGTAATAGTGAGTTCTCCGTTGGCGCGTTTATTACGACGGATGTACTATTGAAGCCTACCCAGCGCCCCGGTCGAATAGAGGGTGTAATAGTGCACTATTGAAGATGTGATTTATTATTTACTATTCGTGTATTGAGATGATTGTTAGAGAGTTTGGATTGTTGAAAATGACCGGGTTTTAACCCTGATTTTAACC
>CAKXBD010000230.1 GCA_934871445.1 uncultured bacterium
TCCGATAGAAACCTCCAAAGAATCGGCATAAATGACCAGATAAATAATTCCGTCCGAATTATTCAAGGCCTCCGCCGAGAGAACCCACATATTTTCTTGATCGCCGGAAACGCATTTGTCCGTTATACATTCAAACGTTCCGTCTTTGTTCATTACGAAAAGGTCGAAATTCACGTCGCCCGACCAAACCTCGGGAAGGGAAACGATAAAAGCAAAGCCGTTTTTATCGTCGATCGGAATAAGTCCTTCCTGTACCAGCGAGTCGCTGAGCCCCGATTCCACTTCCACGCCCTCGGGAGCTTCGACAACAACGTTATATGTCCAGCGGGCGTAAAACATCATTGCACCGTTGACGACCGTGTCCCCCGCAAGCATGTCTGCAAAAGACGTTCCGTAACCCTGCAAAGAATTGGCATTGCTTGTAAGATAAAATCCGCGCAAATCGAAGCCGTCGCGGGAGAGTGTTTCTATCCAGCGTTGCAAATCTTCATACTCGGAAGTATCGACCAACTCGCTGATAGGGCGTCCCGCCTCTACCGTCAAAGTATAGTAACCATCCGTTCCGTCCTCGCGTGCTCCTCCTTCCGCCGAAAATGCCAAGGTATATACTTTCGGGAATGAAGGAATTATCATAATATTAATCCCCGATAAAGCGCTCATTAAATTGCTCGGGAGCGTAAACGCATAAGCGCCCGTCTGTGAATTAAACGTATACTCGATAGTATAAGTTACGTCGTTATATGAAATATCAAAACTGCCGTCCGAAGGCGCTTCGGGAGAAAATTCTTCTTTTTCCCCCAAGAAAGAAAATTTCAAAGTCGGCAGTAATCCGTAGCCCGGCTGAGGCGTTAAAGTAAAGTGATAATCGCTTCCCGTTACGGCTTTTCGGTCGGAGGAAACGTTCGCTCCCTCTGAGTCGTAATAGACGCTTATCTCGCTTCGGACAGTTATATGTACGGATGTTTGTAAGCCTCCTCCTAAAAGAGAACAGTTAATGGTATACTTAGTTCCGTCAACTGCCTTATCAGATATAAAGACCATGCCGTTAGACTTGACTATACCTTCATAACTGCTATCCCCGGCGGAAAAAATTACGTCTGTCCGAAAAGAATTTCCGGAGTATTTATATTTGACAGTCGCTTCAAAACGGACCGTATCTCCCGCTGAAAATATATAAGCGCCGTCATCAGTTGTTCCGAGCGCGGGGGTGTCGTCGCTGACGGTCACACTGATTTCCGTCGGCTCATTGGCAATAAATTCCATAACGAGATTATAATTTTCGCCGCCGACGGTATATTGCACAACGATAATAATATCTTCGTCCAATGTGGCATAAGGTACGGCCTTTCCTTCCGACTGTTCACCTATTTCACCGATAAACTGTAAATTAACTTGACCATTAAAATAGGACGGCTGAACAGGAGAACCCAAATTTTTTAAAATTTCGGACAACCTATTATTGAAATCAGTCGACTTAATCCCCGAAGGGTCAACGGCGTATATCGTCGCCTTGGAAGGAAATACTTCTTCCTCATTTTCGGGCCTAAAAATGACGTTTTGAGAGGAATTCGGATCTCCTACATTGACGCGCACATATTGATTAGCACCTTTATCGACGTATGCGGCAAAGTCTTCCTCATTCTCAACGAAAAGTCCAAAGTCCGTCGTTTCTGTGCCCCCGTTGACTATTATGGGATACGTACAAAGCGAATAATCTGTGCCGTTTACGTTGACAACCACGCTCGCATAGACGACGCCTTTTCCGTTTTGAGCCGTAACTTCATGTCCCGAAAGACTTAAAATCCCCTCTGAATTCTTTCCGAGTTTGATTGTAGCGGAAGATAAATCCAAATGAGAAAATATCTCAGCCTTTCCACCTTGGGAAAGATTATGAGAATTTGTCAAAGTATTTCCGCTTTCAATCAATGCAATATATGTAGGGGGAATGTCGGAAAAATAATCACCGCCTTGCCAAAAACTTCTTTCCGTCCTATATTCTTCTACTATATTCCCGCCAACTGTCATAAAAGCGTAAATATTAGAAGCGTCCGAAAAGTTTGAAAAGGCATTCTCTGCGACAAAATAGTTGTAACCGAATCGGCTATTATAATCATCTAAATTCTTTGAGTTTATATAATAGTAATACTCATATTTTGGATTGAATATAGACCCCACATTTTCACGTCTGAAAGAAACTATATCATCATTATCGATAAAAGCAACTCCTGTACAATACGCCGAACCGCTTTTGGTAGAAGCACTTAAAGAAGCATTGGAATAGTTATTCGTAACATTACCGGATTTTATGCGCCCTACCGTTCCCGACGCATAGGAGCGTCCTGAAGTAGTTTCCGCACGTACCGTCGTATTAATCGTATAGGAAGAAGAAACCGTGATACTGCCTTCCATTTGGCCGGAAATACCCGCCGCGTAAGCATTTCCCTCAATACTGTTTGCC
>CAKXBD010000231.1 GCA_934871445.1 uncultured bacterium
GAGAAGCTCCAAAGCGAGGGGTTCCAGCCTCGCCTCCGTATAACGCATGGCAGCCGCGGGGTCGCCGTCCACGCTGCCGAAATTGCCGTGGCCGTTGACGAGCGTTTTTCCCATATTGAAATCCTGAGCCATGCGCACCATCGCGTCATATACGGAGCTGTCGCCGTGAGGGTGATATTTACCCATGCAGTCACCGACGATTCTCGCGCTCTTTTTATGCGGTTTGTCGGGCGTCAGTCCCATTTCGTTCATCGTGTAGAGTATTCTTCTCTGCACGGGTTTGAGTCCGTCCTCCACTCGCGGCAGAGCGCGGTCCAAAATGACGAATTCCGCATAGGGAAGCATGGAAGAATGAAGAACTTTTTCAAGGGGTTCGACATAAAGCTGTCCTGCGGGTTCCTGCTTTTCAGGCTCTTTCTTACTCCTGGCCATTTGCGCCCTCCTTCTTCTCTATTTTATCCATAAACGTATCTTTTTTGTTGAAGTTTGCATATTTTGCGAGGAACTCCTTCCGTCCCTCCACTTTATCGCCCATCAGCGTGGTAATCATACGCTCTGCTTTGGCGGCGTCCTCTACGGTGACCTGTGTCAGATTTCGAGTGGCAGGATTCATAGTCGTTTCCCAAAGCTGGTCTGCACTCATTTCTCCCAATCCCTTATAGCGTTGCAGTTGATATCCCTTGCCAATCTTTGCGATTTTTTCCGAAAGTTCCTTATCATCGTAGGCGTATTCTACTTTTTCCCCTTTGTAGACTTTATAAAGAGGCGGCATGCCGATGTACACATGCCCCGCATTGACGAGAGGGCGCATATAGCGGAAAAAGAAGGTGAGCAGGATGCAGCGGATATGCATACCGTCTTGATCCGCATCGGACAGAATGATGACTTTATGATAGTTGATTTTATCCAGCTTGAAATCGGGATCGAGTCCCGCGCCGATGGCGCTGATAATCGTACGGATTTCTTCGTTCGCAAGGATTTGGTCGAGCCGCTTCTTCTCGACATTGAGCGGCTTGCCGCGCAAGGGAAGAATAGACTGAAATTGACGGATACGCGCCTGCTTTGCCGTGCCGCCCGCCGAGTCGCCCTCTACGATAAACATTTCGTTGAGTTCCGGTTTTCTGCCCGAACAGGAAGCGAGCTTTCCGATGAGTGTGAGTCCGTCGATACTGTTTTTTGCGCGGGCGTTTTCCTTTGCCTGCTTCGCGGCAAGGCGAACTTTTGCCGCTCCCTGCGCCTTTTTGATGATTTCGTCAAAGGTCTTTTTATATCCGCGCGCGCCCATGAGAGAAGTGAGCCCCTCGATGACCGTCGCTTCGACGGGAACGCGGGCTTCAGTATTGCCGAGCTTGGTCTTTGTCTGTCCTTCGAACTGCACGTTCTGCATTTTGATGGACAGGACGGCGGTCAGGCCTTCGCGGAAATCGTCGCCCTGAAAATTGGGGTCCTTATCCTTCAAAAAACCGTTGGAACGGGCATAATCGTTCAATGCCTTGACCAGCCCCGAACGGAAACCCGCTTCGTGATAACCACCCTCGGGAGTGGGTATATTGTTGACGAAAGAAAAGAGACTCTCCGTAAAGTCCGTGGTGTGCTGTATGGCGAATTCCACAAGGATATTGTTTTTCGTCGCCTGATAATAAATGGGAGCGGAATACAACTTCGTCTTCCCCTCGTTGAGGTTCTGCACAAAGTCACTGATACCGCCGTTATATTTATAAACGATTCGATAGGGCTCGCTTTCGAGCGCGAGAGCGTCTACCTTGCCGAGCAAAAACTCCTGAGGCTCCGTTTCAGTTTCGTTTTCCGATTCTTCTTCGTCGTCGCCCAAATTTCCCTTGCGGAGGTTTGCCTCTGCCATGGAAATGCGTTCGTCGATAAGCGTAATTTCCAAGCCGCGGTTCAAAAACGCCAATTCGTTGAGCCGCTCCTCCACCGTTTCGAGATTAAAATCCGTCTCAGAAAAAACGTTGGGGTCGGGCTTAAAACGAACGAAAGTCCCCGTCCTTTTGGTCGCTATTCCCGTATCCTCGAGAGGCCCGTCGGGCACGCCCGATTCAAATTTCCCTTTGCGCTTATTATAGTAAGATTTGAAGCTCATCTTATAAACGTGCTTCTGATAAACCTCTACTTTCAGCCATTCGGAAAGTGCATTAGTTACGGAAGCGCCGACGCCGTGGAGTCCGCCCGAATAAGCATAATTCCCCTGTCCGAATTTACCGCCCGCGTGCAGCTTTGTGAATACTACCTGTACGCCCGAAACCTTTTCTTTGGGGTGAATGTCGGTGGGAATACCGCGCCCGTTGTCTTCGACCGAAGCGCTGCCGTCCTTGTGGAGCGTCACCGTAATTTTATTTGCATAGCCGTTTGCAGCTTCGTCGATAGCGTTGTCGACGATTTCCCAAAGAATGTGGTGCAGTCCCTTTACGCCCGTCGAACCGATATACA
>CAKXBD010000232.1 GCA_934871445.1 uncultured bacterium
GTATAAAATTCATATTCCAATATTCAAGACAGGAGGTCTTTGTATGAGAAAGGGCAAGAAACTAATGATAGCTCTCATGGCACTATTGAGCGCGGGCATGCTGTTTACGGCTGTCTCGTGCGGGGGCGGAGGGGACAATTCGAGTTCACCTGCCGAGCCCGGCAGCGACAGCAGTACGGGCTCTACATCCAGCGATACGGCCGGAGAGGATTCCACGGGCGACGACAGCTCATCTTCTTCGGGAACAGATGCGGAGCATTTGGACTCTATTCCGCAGTCCACGCTCAAAACGCAGGCAGACGCGAACGGAAGTGTCGCGGAGGCCAGCTGGTTCGCAAAATACGGCGAAACCGCTATGGAGTTTACCGTCTATGTCGAGGATTCCGCTATCTACACGGGCGGAAGCATCTATGACAACGACGGGGTGGAAATCATTCTTTCCAAGGTGCAACACGTAAAAGGATATTCCGAAAAGACGATTTCCGTTTCCGTAGACGCTGCGGGGAACATAAAAGTGAAAAATTTGTTTACGGGCGCCGATGTAGAAGATTCGGGTATTACGGCTTCCGCGACAGAATTTACTTTGACCGATGAAACCACCGACGGATATTATATCAACGTATCCGTGCCTTATACCGTGACGGAAATTACAAAGGCGGAAATGGACGCGGCTGTGTGTTTCGGGCTCACCAATGCCAGCAACGCGGCTTCCTTAAAGAGCGTCTATGACTCCACCTACGGAACAATATATGAAAACGTACATACCTACATAGCGGTTACGGCCGACAATACTTTTGCCAAAAATCCTTTTATAGATTACAGCCTTGTTTGGGGAGACGGCAACGAGAATTTGAAGGCTTCCTCCGTTTGGAATACTGACGGCGACGACGGTTCCGCGACGGCTAATATTACGATGACGGGTATCGATAAGTCGGATAACTATATTTATATGCGTCAATCCAATGCCGACCCCTTCTATGCCGAAGTGAAAATCAACGCATCGGGGCTTTTCAACGACGAAAAATGGGGAAAATTCGGGCTTACGGTAACGAGCGCCGACGGGACCAAGGGATTCTTCTATTATGTGGACGCTGCCAGCGCGGACGGTAAGAACTTTAATGAAAATTCCGTCGGTCTGGGATATAACGGGCGTTCCGGGAAAGGAGCAGGAAGCTGGAAAAACGAATGGAAATCCATCGGTTCTTTGGGCGGTACTTCAGCTCAATATACGGGGGAAAATTATGTGACTCTCGGTATTTATCGTCAGGGCGGCGTTTTCAAGCTGTATGCAAACGGTGAATTTATCACTTTGATTTCCTCGGATATCGGAGCGAATGAGGATGCTTATGTCGGGCTTGCTTCCTTTAATATTACTATGAATGTCAAGAATTATTCCCTTGAAACAGATCCCGATAATCTCGGCGATTTCGAGATTGCAGCCGAGGAAAAAGACTATTTATTCCTCGGAGACAGTTATATCGATACAGCTTTCTGGTATACCTATAATGACATTTTCGGAGACCTTTCGGCTGCGAATGAAGGCGTAGGAGGAACCAAAACGGAATATTGGATGGACATGGTAAATACTCTCAGACAGACCTATGACCCCGCCAATATCGTTATACATATCGGTGTCAACGACATAGACGACGGAAACGTAATCGGCGAAGTGGCCGCCGAACGGGTGGAAAACCTGCTCGAAGCCTATCAGATCGCTTTCCCCGAAGCAGACATTTATTATGTCGGGCTCGTTCATAACATGCTTTTCAAGAATAAGTGGGCGGAGTACGATAAGGTCAACGCACACGTGAAAGAACTTGCGGAAGAAGATGCGCAAATCAATTTTATCGATATGGCGCAATACATTACTGCCGACGAATCGGGCTCTACCATGAGCTGGTTCAATGCAGACGGCTTGCATTACGGCGTAGACGGTTATGCAGTATTTAATCGCGAACTGTGTAAGGCTTTGGGCATTGAACGCATTTCCTCGAAAAACGGGCTCGGCGACGTGACGGTAGAAGGCGCTCCTGCATTCTCGTACAGCGGCGGCTGGGAATTTGATGCGGAAGGCGTAGCTCACAATACGGGAACGGACGAATCGCAAATTTTCCTCAGCGATTTGTACGCGGCTGATTTCTATGCCGAAGTGAAAATCTCCGTAAACGGTTTGAATAAACAGGACGATTTCCCCAAGGCGGGTATCGCCGTTCGTACCTCGACGGCAACTTATTTCTTCGGACTCGACGCGAGAAAGCTCGATAACACGAATTCCTACAACAATAATTGGAGCAACGTATTCTATCGTCCCGAGACCATCAACAGGGCTTGGTCGGAATATTACAAGGACTATCAGTTCGTCTATGACGCGAGTTACGACTATAACAACAATACCAGTTTCAAGACGCTGGGAGTCGTAAAGGTCGGAAC
>CAKXBD010000233.1 GCA_934871445.1 uncultured bacterium
TCTCTCAGCATCCCCGAACGCAGCTTCGCATGTTTCTTCATGGCAATCGGAAGCAGAAAGGCCGCACGGTGTCGCGCAAAAAATCCGCTGCCGCCGAGCAATTTTTCCATATCGTGGCCTTGCAGCTTTTCCAATTTTACCCCCGCGGCTGCGGCAACCGAAAAACACTCTCTTAAAATTCCCAATGCGATTCTTTTAGATTTCTTTCTTCGGGCAAGCTCCCCGAACGTCAATCCCGTGAGCACGGAAAGTCCGGAAAAGGCAGCGTTTATCGAAAGTTTACTCCATCGGCTGCCAACGAGGTTTTCCGTCCTTGTCACGAAATCGGGATTTTTAACAATCTCTCCGAGCGGTCTGAGAAGTTTTTCCAAAGAATCGAGCTTTTCCCCCTTTCCCGAATAGCTTCCGATTTCCACCGACATCGCTTCGGGCACGGAAGTGACCTCCACTTTCCCTTCCCCGATAAAATTGGCTCCCCAAGCCGCGACGGCGCCGTAGGTTCGCTCCTCGCCCAAAACTTCCGCGACCGATTCTTCGGGAAATCCGTTCTGTGCGGTGCAGACGATTCCTTCGGCCGAAAGATAATCCTTCAAAAAAGCGGCGATCTGTCGGTTTTCTCTCTGTTTGGTCATCAGAAATACAATGTCGTATTTCCCTTTCATTTCCTCGGGTAAAAGCGCACAAACCTGCTGATTTGTCTCGCGCTCCTCCGTTTTCCAATACAGGCGAGCTCCGCGTTTCCTCATTGCCTCGATATGCGGGCGGTTCCGACTGATTAAATCGACGTCCGCCCCCGACTGCGCCAAAAGTGCGCCGAGTACCGTTCCCATCGCCCCTGCGCCGTACACAGCAATTCTCATGAAACCAAAGCCTCCAAAATCTCGTTGAGGGCCGCGGAAATATCTTTTCCGTCGAGCTCGGCGGTCACGTCCGCATATTTCTCGTACAGGGGAGCCCGCTCATCGTATAAGTCTTTCAGCGTATATCCCTCCCGAATCGCAACCCCGCGTCCCCTCAAATCGGAAAGGCGACGTTGGAGATCTTCGAGGGAAATTTTCAAATAGACGATCCGTCCCATTTCTTTGAGATGACACATCGCTTTTTCGTTATAAATCACGCTCCCGCCCGTTGCGATGACGCACCTGTCTACGCATAATTCCGCATTGATTTTTCCTTCTATTTCGAGGAAACGCTCGATTCCCTCTTCCGCGATGATACGGCTCAAAAGCCGTCCTTCGCGCGACTGAATGACCAGATCGCTGTCGACAAATCCGTAACCGACCGCCTTTGCCAGCAATACGCCCACAGTGCTCTTTCCGACCGCAGGCATTCCTATCAAAATGATATTATCCATAATAGTCCCTTGAATATTGTTTTCCCTATTCTCCGAACACCCGTTTCAGCGTTTCTATCATGTCCGCATCGGCAGGCGCCCATTCTTCGGGATTGAGCTCGGACGGCGCAAGCCACGCATAACTTTCATGCTCGTTGAGGACAAAATCGGACAACATTTCACATTCGTAAACAGAGAGCGTTACGATAAAATCGGGATATTCAAAAGTCGTCGCCGCAAACAGGCCGCCGACCTTCACATCGAGAGAAAGTTCTTCTTTCAGCTCACGCTTTACGGTATCCGGACCGATTTCCCCGAGCTCAATTTTTCCGCCCGGAAATTCATACTTATGAGCAAGATAGGAATAAGGGCTCTCTCCTCGCCTCGCTGCAAAAATCCGTCCCTTTTCAAATATGAGCCCCGCCGCGACTTTCACGTGTTTTTTCATAAATCGTTTTCCTCAAAACCCGAGATAGGCAAACAAAAGATCTATCGTCGCATAAAGTCCTTTGATATGTGTGCGCTCCATGCCGTGAGAAGCATGCACTCCGGGACCGATCAGCCCGCCCTTGACGTCCGCTCCCGCACTCCACGCCGCTCCGACATCCGATCCGTAATAGGGATAGACGTCCGCCGCATAGTCGATTTTTCCTTCTTTTGCGAGCGCTATCAACCGTTCTACCATTTCATAATCGTAAGGCCCGTGACCGTCCTTGACGCATATCGAAACCTGCGTCTCCTTACATTCGAGATCCGCTCCGACACACCCCATATCTACAGCCAAAAGCTCTGCGGCGTCTCCGCCGACGGTAGCCGCGCCGTGGCCGACTTCTTCATAGTTGGTAAAATAGAAATCGACATCGCAGGCGGGCGTTTTCCCCTCTTGCTTCATAGCGGCCAATACCGTCAAAAGGCAGACACTCCCTGCCTTATCGTCGAGAAATCTCGATTTGATAAACCCGCTTTCCGTCACCGTGGTTTTTGTATCGAGCGCGATCACACTCCCCGTGCGGATACCGAGCGACTTTACGGCCGAGGCGGAGTTTACTTCTTCGTCGAGACGTACAT
>CAKXBD010000234.1 GCA_934871445.1 uncultured bacterium
TGGTACTCTTCCTCGCATAAATATTAGCGGCCGATGCTTCGCGTAATCAGTTCCTGCGAAGCGTCATACCCCATGCTCTTCAATCGGAAGTTACGGGCAGCGACCTCTATGATAATGGCGAGGTTTCTGCCGGGACTGACGGGAATCGTCAGTTTGGGAATTTTGATGCCGAGGTATTCGGCAAAAGCCGAAGTATCCCCCACGCGATCATATTCTTTTCCTTGCTGCCAATTTTCCAATTGAATGACGATTTCTATTTTCTTTTCGTTCAGGACGGAGCCCGAGCCGTACATGCTTTTGACATTGATGATTCCGATGCCGCGAAGCTCCATGAAATATCGGATAATGTCGGGCGCCGTACCGTAGAGCTCATTGGCGATCTCCTTGATAATAACGCTGTCGTCGGCAATCAGCCTGTGTCCGCGTTTGATGAGCTCCATCGCCGTTTCGCTTTTTCCTACCCCGCTCTTGCCCGTGAGCAGCATGCCTACCCCAAAGACTTCCATTAAAACGCCATGCTCCGTTACCGAAGGCGCCAGCATGCGGTTGAGGTAGATATATAAATCGCTCATGAGGTCGGTCGTGACCTTATGGCTTCTGAACAGCGGGCAGGAAGCCTTTCTGACCGTCTCCATCAATTCGGGGAGAGCGGGCAAATCGCGGCTTAAAATGATGCAGGGAACTTCCCCGTAGTCGAACAGACGGGAAATTTTCGCCGTCCTTTCTTCGGGCGTAAATGCGCGGAGATATTCATGCTCCGAAAGCCCCAGCACCATGATACGACGAGGGTCGAAATAGCTGAAAAAGCCCGCGAGCTGTAAACCGGGGCGTTCCACGCTCATGCTGGAAAGGGTGACTACTCCCCTTCCCGTATAGACAATTTCGAGATTCAAATCGGAAGCCAGCTTATCGAGCATTACGCTTTCCGTCACGCGGTCATTCATTCTTTTTCTCCCGTAAATCCATACGTTTCAATGATTTTTCCGATAGCATTTTCGTCATTGGAATATCCGAACGCGAGAGCCCTGTTCTTCAACGCTTCGTCGGCATTCTTTACGGCAATTCCCAGCCCTGCGGCTTCCAGCATGGGCAAATCGTTCAGGCTGTCGCCCACGGCTATCGTCCTTTCGACGGGAACGCCGTAATAATCCGCCATAAACCTGACGGCCGTGCCTTTGGAATATTGCCTGCTCGTGATTTCCACTAAGCTAGCGGCGCTGTATGTGACGTAAAATTTGTCGCCAAGCGCTTCGGAGACGATGCCGAAAATACGTTTCTTCTCCTCGGGGTATACCATGGCGAGCACTTTGCGTACCTTGAAGCCCTTTTTGAGGACAAAGGAGGAAAGAGGCTCATTCGCGATGATGTTACCCTTGACCTTACATACGTTTTCATACATTTCAAGCGCTTCGTCCTGCATATTGACGAAAAATTCGTCCAGTGTGTATACGTGCGTATGGAGCTTTAACCCCTCAAACACGCGGCAGATTTCGGCGGCATGCTCGGCGGGAATATAACCGTCTACAAGCAATTTTCCGCTCTCGATGTCCGTGATGACTGAGCCCTGATAGGAGGCTACCAGTCCTTTCAGACCGAGATCCTTGGCGCGGGGCAAAATAGAGCCCGTCATTCTTCCCGTACAGATACCGAAAGTACCGCCCGCCGCGATATAGCCGTCGATTGCGGATTTCGTCTCCGCAGAGATTGTTCCGTCGGTGCGGAGCAAGGTTCCGTCAAAATCGGAAATTATCAAAGGATAATTTATCTTTCGCATAAGTTATAATTTTTCCTCGAAATAAAATTTGATGCGTTTTGCAAGTTCCTCGCCGATTCCTTCCGCTTCGGACAGTTCTTGAAGGCTTGCGTGCATAATCTTGTCTATCGTGCCGAATTTCTCCATGAGCGCGAGTTGTTTTTTCTTACCTACGCCTTCGATTTCCGATAACACGGAAGCGAGGTTTCTCTTGGAATGGAGGTTCCTGAAATAGGTAATGGCAAAACGGTGCGCTTCGTCACGGATTCTTTGGAGCATTTTGAGGACATAATCCCGATGGTCGATTTTTATGCTTTCGTCGGAAAAGGAAGTAAAGACTTCCTCTTCCCGCTTGGCGAGGGAAATGAGGTCGATTCCCCCGATATGCATTTCGTCAAAGATTTCCTGCACCGAGGAAAGCTGTCCCTTGCCGCCGTCGATAATGATGAGGTCGGGCTTTGGAAAACGAGATTCCTCCTCTGTTCTCAGCTTGGAAAGCCGTCGTCTAAGTACCTCCTGCAAAGACGCAAAGTCGTTAGCCCCCTCGACTGTCTTGATTTTGAAACGCCGATAGCTCATTCGGTCGGGCTCACCGTCTGAAAATACGACCATGGAACCCACCTTGTCCACCCCGCTGATATTGGAAAT
>CAKXBD010000235.1 GCA_934871445.1 uncultured bacterium
TCTCTGTCCCCCGCTTTTTGTTTCTTCTCCCCTTTGGGCAATTTCGCCTCGTGCGCATCGAGCGTTTCAAAGAACTGCTGTCGCACGGTCATGACGGGATTGAGCGCGCTCTGCGCGGCCTGAAAGACCATGGAGACCTTATTCCAGCGGAAGGCGCGCATTTCCTTATCGGAGAGTTTATCCACGCGGATTTCTTCGATTTCGCCCTCTTTGTTTTTTCCGCGGAAGAGAATTTCTCCCGCCGCGACGCGCCCCGGCTCGGAAATACAGCGAATGAGCGAGGAAGCGAGCGTGGTTTTCCCCGAACCGCTTTCTCCGACGAGCGCGGTAATCTTTCCGCGTTTAAGCTCAAAATTTACGTCGGTGACCGCGCGAATGGTATACTTTTTCAAGGGATAATCTATGGATACGTTGCGGAAAACCGCTATATTGTCCGTTTGTGTCTGCATATCCCACCTCAAAGCACCTTCAAACGAGGATTCAGCGTCTCGTCGAGCCCGTTCGCCAACACCAAAGTAGCAATCTGAAAGACGATGATGCAAACGAGCGGATACAGGAGTATATAGATATTTTTCACGTTCATGAGTCCCTTTGTCCGAGCGGCGTTGATGATGGCGCCCCAGTTAGTCGGGTCGTAAGCGGCAAGTCCCACGAGCATGATACCCACGCTCGCCATAATCGCGTTGCGCATGGCCATGACGAAATTGATAGCGATATACGAAAAGACATTGGGCATCAACTCCTTGAAGATAATGTGCGCCTTACTCATGTGCATGACTGTGCAAATCTGAATAAAGTCCCTTTCTTTCAGACTCATGATTTGTACGCGAATGGAGCGGCAAAGTCCCGCCCAGCTCCATATCGAAATGATGACTGCGAGCGATACGGGCGTATTGATAGTAACGATCGCCGCAAGCAAAAGGTAAATCGGGAATGACGGAATGGATAAAAAGATATTGGTAACGGACATGATGATTTTATCCACCCAACCGCCGAGATAGCCGCTGACGATACCGAGCACTGTACCGAGAACGACGGTGAAAATCGCGGAATAAAAGGCTATTTCCAGCACGGAGCCCGTTCCCGCAATCACCTGACGGAACACGTCTCTGCCGAGCCAATCCGTCCCGAAGGGATGTTTCAGGGAGGGCATGAGATAGCTGTTCGCCATGTCGGTATTGGAGTCATACGGAAAAATCATGGGTCCGAAAATCGCCACGAGAATGAAAAAGGCGAGAATGGAAAACCCTACGATTGTTTTGCCGTTAGAAAAGACTTTTTTCAGTCCGCGAAGCAGAGCCGAGCCGAATCCGCGCATGACGCGCGCAAAGGCGGAAAGAAATTCGTTCCATTTATTTTCCTTTGTTTCCTGTGCCATAAGCTCACCCCTTTCTTACGCGCGGGTCGACCAGCGGATAGATGAGATCCACGACGAGGTTGACGAGAATGACCATCGCGGCGGAAAAGAAAATCAATCCCTGTACGACCATGTAATCTTTATTTACGATACGATTGGATATTTCCAGACCTATGCCCGGATAATTGAAAATGCTTTCCATGAGCGTCGCGCCGCCGAACAGTGCCCCGAACGATACGCCGAACTGCGTAATGAGGGGCAAAAGAGCGTTCTTTTTCATGTATTTGCGGCGTATCAGTCCCTCGCTCAGTCCCCTCGCGCGAGCCGCGAGGATATAGTCCTCTCCGAGCACGCCGATACAGCTCCCGCGCATGTGTAAAATCCAGTTGCCCGTCTGTACGATCGTATACGACAGAATGGGCAGAAAGGCATAATACAGCACATTCAAAATAAAGGGAAGATTAAAGCCCGGCGTCACTTTGAAAGCGTCGTAATTGTTCTGTGCGGGGAACCATTTGAGCTGATAGGCAAATACGATGACGAGAATGAGCGCGATGAGATAATCGGGCACGGACCCCGAAACGGCGATATAGCCGGACGCGACTTTGTCGGCCACGCCCTTGCGCTTTTGCGCGACAAATCCGCCCACTGCAATCCCGATAAAGAAACTGATGAACAGCGATACCGAGGAAATGAACAGAGTCCAAGGCAGCCTCGTCGCAATCAGGCTGTTCGCGGAGACGCCCGTTTCAAGGTAGGAATTTCCCAATTCGCCGCGGAACAGACCGCCCATGTACCGAACGAAAGCCTGAAAGACATTTTCGTTCGGGTCGTAGTTGAGGAGTCCCGCCGCAAGCTCATAGGCTCTGTCGAAGGTAATGCCCTGTTGGTTTTGGAGTTTGAGGGCATATAATTCGACGATGTCGCCCGGAATCATGCGCAGGAGGAAAAACAGCGCGATAATCGAAAGCGCCAAAGTGACCAGGGATATGCCGATTTTCGCAAAAAAGTAACTGTACTTTTGAA
>CAKXBD010000236.1 GCA_934871445.1 uncultured bacterium
GAAATCCACGGTCCGTAAGGAGTACGGCTCATGCGGTAGGTCGTCACGATTTTATCGGTAAATTCACTGAATACGAGATACCACCAATCCCCCATCCTGAACAAATCGGGACATTCGTGCGTGAAATAGGCATGCGGAGCAAAAAACGGCTCCTTATCGACCTCCCAATGCAAAAGGTCGTCCGAATGTGCGATGAGCGTCACGCCCTTGCTGAATACGGGGTCTCCGTTTTTCAGTCGTCCCGCGATAAGCATGCAATATTTCCTCTTTTCCTCGTCGAAAAATACGAACGGGTCGCGGAAATCGTGCATTTCCAGCCAATCGGGCGCTTCAAATACAAAGTTTCTGTCCTTCTCCCAATGAATGAGGTCGCGGCTGGTCGCCCGCAGAATTTTTTGCTCGGGAAGCCCCTTTGCCCGCAAATGAGGATTATGACCGGTATAAAAAATAACGTATTCGTCTCCCGCCTTGATGCAACAGCCCGTGAAAACATATAAATCCTGCTCGTCTTCCCCGCCGCGCAAAAGTACGGGGCCCCTATCCGTATAATCCACAAGATTCTTCGTGGTCAAAAGACACCACGGACACCCTTCTCCGTGCTCTGCAATGTCGCGGTAATCCCTCAGATAAAACAGCTTAAATTCTCCGTCCTCGAAAAACGGTATTACGTCCGCACATACCGCTTTTCCCGGTGCCCTATAAAACATTGTCGCCTCCGTCAAATCTTCTTTTTTGATATACAAACGTTTGCACATTTTACAAAAAATAATAACCGTTTGACAAAAAAAACGATATGCAAACGTTTGTATCTTGGTTTTAGTATAACATATACTTTTTATTTTGTCAATAGGGATTTGAAAAATTTTTTTAAGAATTTTTTGCGGCAAAAGAAAGTTTTAGATTTTTTTCGCTTTACAAAATTTATTCGATTTGCTATAATTCAAAATATACAGAAATTCATTTTTGCAGGGATAAACAGAATATGATTACAATAAAAGACGTGGCAAGCCGAGCCAAGGTATCGCCCTCGACGGCCTCGCGCGCGCTCAGAAGAATCGGTTATATCAGTAGCGAAACGCATGAAAGCGTATTCCGTGCGGCGGCGGAGCTGGGATATATCGCAAACTCGACGGCGCAGCAGTTGAAAAAAAACAGCGTTAAAACGGTGGGATTTATTATTTCCGACAGCAACAATGAATATTATTTCAGTATTCTTTCGGATATACAAAAAATGCTCAATGAAAACGGAATGAATCTGGTCATCGCATTCAGCTCGGAAAATCCGATAGACGAGGAAACGTGTTTTCGCTCGTTGATCGCCAGCCGCGTTTCCGCTATTTTCTTTACCCCCACCAGCAAGCAAAACGCAGAAATCGTGCGCGTCGCAAAAAAGAACGGAATCAAAGTAGTTCAGCTTTTCCGAGACATCTACGAGGAACTCGATACTATCATCAACGACGATGAATCGGGCTGTAAACAGGCCGCAGAAAAATTGTTGGAGCTCGGCTGCCGCAGATTGCTGCTCGTCGATGTAGAATATCGATATTTGGAGTCGGGAAAAGTTCGTCCCGACAGAAGCACGGGGTTTTTACAGGCGTTCAAAGACAGCGATGCCGTATATAAAATTCTACGTTTTCCTCTGATAGATTACGATACTGCCGTGCTTTCCGAAGCCATAGACGAATTTTCCCCCGACGGAATCATTACGGCCACAAATGTGGCAGGGCTGGAAGTGCTATCTCATATCATGCGAAAAAAACTCTCAAAGGTTCGTTTCATTACCTTTGACGACAATCGCTGGTTGCAGTTTTTCTCTATTTCAGCGATACGGCAAAACTCTACGCTTCTCGCAGACGCCATTAAAAGTGTAATCTGCTCGCCGGAAGGCGGAGTTCATAAAGTGAGTATCCCCCAAACGCTTTCCCTCAGAAACGATTGTTTGGCTGATTCCCTCAAAGATATAAAAATCTGACGCACAGAAGCCCTTTTTCTTGATTCGGTATTCCGTAACCACAATTCCGTGCCCGTATTGAAAGACAGCGGAGGAGATAAAAGTATCTCCCCCGCTGTTCATTTATATAAAGATTGTCATACGGCAAATTGACTGTTATAGAGTGCGGCATAAGCTCCATTCGTTTCCAAAAGGCTCTGATGCGTCCCCTGTTCTATAATGTTTCCGTTTTCCATAACGAGAATCAAATCCGCGTCGACGATGGTGGAAAGGCGATGAGCAATAACGAAACTCGTCCTGTTTTTCATGAGCGCTTTCATCGCCTTGCCGATTTCCATTTCCGTGCGAGTGTCAACGCTCGACGTCGCTTCGTCCAAAATGAGTACGGGCGGATCGCATAAAAATACGCGCGCAATCGTAAGAAG
>CAKXBD010000237.1 GCA_934871445.1 uncultured bacterium
GTGAGTATTCCGCCCGAACGGATAGATAATATTGACGGGCGTTTCCCGAGTTTTCGTTTCAGACGGTTCAAGGAACATAGATAAGACGTTCAAGGAACGCGAATAGGAGTTTAAGACATACAGATAAACTTTAAGAGACGCGGCAGACGTTCAAAGATACGGATAAAGACAGGAAATGAATTTTACTTCGGATGTCAAAAGGGAAATCATATCTCGCGGAATATCGGGCGGAGCGGCAGGAAGGGCAGCTCTGTCCGCTTTCGTGCGCACGAGCGGTCTCCTCTCGGTGCGGGAGGGGGTACCGATATTCTCCATTATAAGCGAAACGGAAAACGTCGCAGAGTTTTTTACCGTGCTTTTCGAGCGCGAATTTCAAGAGGAGCTCTCCGTAGCCCGCGCTTCCGTGGACAGAATGAGCGGTCGCGGGAAGCTCGTGTTGGAGCTTTCGGGCGAAAATTCCGCTGAGATACTGTATGCCTTGGGGCTCGTGAAACGGAACGGGGCATTTTCCAAGGGAATACCGAAAAAAATGGTTTCGGACAGAGAGTGCGCCCTCGCCTATATTAAAGGAGCCTTTTTGGGCGGCGGGAGTTGTATTCTTCCCTCGGACGAGGGCCGGACGGGTTATCACCTCGAATTTGTTTTTCCCGAGCAAAAGCCTGCGGAGGATTTTCGGGTGCTTTTGGACGGAGAGGAGCTCCTCGCAAAGACGGTCAAACGGAGCGGGGCTTTTGTCGTCTATGTCAAGAGCAAGGAGACGATTTCCGATTTTCTTTCCGTCGTAGGCGCGGAAAACGCTTTGAGAAAGTTTTCGCTTCTCGTGGAAAAGCGCGACGAAGCCAATCGGAACAATCGGGCGGCGAATTGTTTTTCGGGGAACGCGGATAAGACGGCGACCGCTGCCGTAAGGCAGGTTATGGCGATACATGTCATAGAAGAAAACGTCGGACTTTGTTTTTTGGAAGAGGAAATGAGGGAAACGGCGAAGGCGAGGCTCGATTACCCCGCACTGTCGCTAAAAGAGCTGGCGGAAAAACTGAGCGTGAGTAAAAGCTGTCTCAATCATCGGATGAGACGACTGGAAGAAATTTCCCGCGAATGTAGGCGGAACGACTGAAAAAGGAATACGGAGAAACAACGAAGGAATTATGACGGATTTTGTACATTTGCATTTGCACACGGAATACAGTCTGCTGGACGGAGCGGCGAAGGTGGATGACCTCGTCGATTATCTCGTTAAAAACAAGATCGATTGCTGTGCCGTCACCGACCACGGCAATATGTACGCATCTCTCTATTTTGCGGAAGAATGTGTCAAAAAGGGAATTAAATACATCATCGGCTGCGAGCTGTATGCCACGGACAATTATCTCGACAAGCGCCCCGGAACAAAGACGGAGCACATTATCGTGCTCGCCAAGAATAAGACGGGGTATAAAAATATCGTAAAGCTCGATTCCCTTTCCTATATCGACGGTTTTTACGGCAAGCCGAGGATAGATTATAAGCTCCTCAAAGAGCATCACGAGGGAGTCATCTGCCTTTCCGCCTGCCTCGCGGGGCACATGCCTCAGTTGCTTTTGCAGGGCGACTACGACGGGGCAAAGGCTTGGGCGCAGGAGATGAAGGACGTATTCGGAGAGGATTTCTATATCGAAATCCAAGATCACGGAATCGCGGAGGAAAAACAGGTCATTCCTCAGCTCATTCAAATCGCACGGGAGCTCGATATTCAGCTCGTTGCGACTAACGACGTACACTATATCCATAAAGAGGATTGGGAGGCGCAGGATATCCTGCTCTGTATTCAGACGAAAAAGACGCTCGCAGACCCCAAGCGCATGAAATTTGAAACGCACGAATTTTATATGAAGACGGGCGACGAAATGGCTGCGCTGTTCGATTATGTTCCGGAAGCGATTTCCAATACCCGCGTCATCGCAAATAAAATCGAAGAGCCCGTTTTCGACTTAAAGCCCAACGGCACGCCCATTCGCGATACGTCGTTGATTCCGCTGTATAAACCGGACGACGGCTCGACCTCTCCCGAATACCTGACGAAACTGACGTGGGAGGGAATTCCGAAACGGTATAAAGAGGTGACGGATACCATTAAACAGCGCGTGGAATACGAGCTCGGCATCATCATAAAAATGGGCTTTGCGGATTACTTCCTAATAGTTTGGGACTATATCAACTGGTCGCGCCTGCACGATATTCCCGTGGGCCCGGGACGCGGCTCGGGGGTCGGGAGCATTGTCGCCTATTCTATCGGAATCACCGACGTAGATCCCTTGAAATACGAGTTGATTTTCGAGCGTTTCCTCAATCCCGACCGCGTTTCCATGCCCGACTTCGACG
>CAKXBD010000238.1 GCA_934871445.1 uncultured bacterium
TCCGTGATATTATCAGAACGAACGGTGAAAATTTATGAGAATCATCATTACAAAGGATTACTGAGAATTGAGCGCAAAGACGTTTGAGCCTGTGAAGGGAGTCGTAATGAGCAATCTCTATGCTATTTTGGGGTTTGCCATGGGTATCATACCGCTCGGATTGTATCGCAATATTATTCGAAGATTATAAAGCGTACGGCACAAGTTACGCGCATATTAGAACGTTAAATTTAGATGAGTATCAGGGCTTAACGCACAGATTTTGAGCTAAGAGAAGAGGAAAAGATATATATCAATTTCGATATTGTTATGAGCAGAGTAGAAACAAATTCTTGTGGTCCGGAGTTGGATGAAAAATACAGGACTCTGAAACAAGAACAAAATGTTTTCCGCAGTTTAATCAACAGGATTGTTTAGAATGATAGAAATGTATAAAGAGGCATACATCGGGATCGACCTCGGGGGAACATTCGTCAAATACGGACTTGTCGGCGAGGGCGGAGAAATTATCGAAAAGGGCAAAGTAATAAAAGTCAAGTAAAAAATGAAAGAATTTGAGAAGATTTTTTAGTAGGAAAGAATGCAAGCAAAAAAAGCCGCCGAGAACTCGTCGACTTAGAAAAAGTAAAAATTGGAATGAAGTTAAGCCGCTTGTTGGAGAGAGTTGAGGTGCTCCGTCACACGGGCATAGTAGATTTTTAAGAACTTGTTCGCACCGGCAGTCATGTAAACGCGGTAAAGTTTCCCTTATTTCCGTTTTTTGTCAATGAATTGAAAAACAGGTTCGTCTTCGGGGGGCGGTTTGTAAGAAGACGCTCAAGACTTGAAACAGCGTTTTTCGCAGATGAGGAGAACCGCGTTTGGTAATGGGGCGAGATTTAGGATCGTTTTTGCCGGACTGTTTCTGTTCGGGATCGACACCGGCATAGGCAGCGAGAGATTGTTTCTTTTTGAAGCGGGAGATGTCGCTTATTTCAGCAATGAGCTGAGGGCCGAGAACGTATCCCACGCCGTACATCGACATGACAACATCGTACTCGGGCAAAACTTTGGCAATGGAATGCATCTGAGCAATTAAGGACGCAAGAGTAGCATCCATATCATTGAGTTGCGTAGCAGCACAAGTCACAATGAGTTTTGTGCCTTCCGAAAACGGCAATGTTGGAACACAGTTGCTGGCGAATGCATAAATCTGCCTGGCTTTCTTTTCGGAATAATGATACCCGTTTTTCCCGCACCAGGAGCGGTAAGATTTAGCAAATGCAGCAAGCGACCTGCCGCAAACGCACTCTGCATGGTAGTATTTCAAGACGAAATCCACCCATTTCTCTCTTCCGTCAGACTTTTTAACCGGCGAAGCAAATAAAAGATTCACTTCCGGAAAAGTTTGGTCAAGGAGCGAGATAAGATTGTTTTTAAGCATTATCTTGAGTTTATTGCACTTATCGTACTGTCTGTTCAATGCTTTAAGTTGCAGACGAATCTCTGTAAAGGGAGAAAAAGGTGTGAGTTCAGCCCAGCGGTCAAAGGCAAAATTGGCGATTTTAACGGCATCTTTTTTGTCGGTCTTGACCTTGCGAACAGTTAAGGATTTGGAGCTGTAGTCTTTCACGAGGATAGGATTGACTACGGAGACAAACAAACCGTTGTTAGAGAGGAACTGAGCGATTGGAAGATAGTAATTGCCGGTGTACTCCATAACGACTTTGGTATCGCCGTCCAAACTTTTAAGGCGTGTGACGAGCGCTTGAAGTTCGTTTGGATTGTGATACACGTCGAACGGAGAAATAACAACTTCTCCGAACGGGCGCAGGACGGCAACGGTAGACTTGCCTTTGGAAACATCGATACCGACAGCGTACATGTGACACCTCCGGAAAAAGGATTAGGGATATAAGGTGACCGACCTTGTCCATTACCGATCCAATCTGATTTGTTACACGGACGCGAAGTCCTACCTGCTGAAACCGAACGCTATAATGGAAAGGGCGGCTGACAGTCTTTACTGCGTGCGTAAAAGCACAAGGAGAAATTCGACAGACCTTATCCCTTTCCATTATAGCTTAGGTAACGGAACTTGGAAAGTGCTATTCCCAAATACCGCACTTTCTTCGGTCAATTATATTGTATCAGGAGAAATTATGATAATCTATATCCCGGACGGAACGGAAGAAAAGAAAGCGATAGCCCGCACGACGCATCTGGCGATCTCGGCGCATCAGGACGACATCGAGTTCATGGCATACGCGCCCATAGCGGAGTGTTTCGGAAAAGCGGACAAGTGGTTTTCAGGCGTGGTAGTGACGGACGGCTCGGGC
>CAKXBD010000239.1 GCA_934871445.1 uncultured bacterium
GTATCATATAGGTGGGCGGTACTTTTAACTTTGCTTTAACGATATCGTGCTCCTGATTGAGCGGTATTCTCATCGAGCAGGACAGCCCCTCGGCGGCTGCGGCTAAAAAGATATTTTCTATAACGCACCAAATCGTAGCGAAGGGGTTTAATTTTGAAACATATTCACCGTTCAGCTCCTTTGATTTGAATAAGGGGATAATGACGTACGGCGCATCTTTGAGCATGGTAAATTGTTTGGGCATGGCGTAGCCGTACATCTTCTGTCCCAGCGTTATCTGATATGCTCTGGGCATATTCAGATATCTTTCGGCGTCGAATTTGTCCGCAATCTTTTTTGCTTCGGAAAAAGCGTATTCTTTTTCCTCGTCTGTTCTTAAAATGATGTATTGCCAATTGCGGTTGTGATCCCATGTAGGAGCCCTGTTGCCCGCGTCCAAAATTTTTTTGATGATTTCAAAGTCGACTTCTCTTTTTAAGAATACCCTTGTTGTTCTTCTCTTATTGATGACATCATAAAATTCCATTTTTTTATCCTCCTATATTTGATATTTCAAAGGTTTCCCTCGATACGGGAAAATTGTTTTTCCATGCTTTCAGTCAACCGCGTTGTGAGGTCAACGAGCTCGGTCAGCTTTTCCGCCCCCAGCTCCGCCATAGCAAGGTTTTCCGCATCGGCGGCGGGCGGAATGATCGTTTCGGCATACGCCCTGCCTGCCCTCGTAAAACGGATACGCTTGTTGCGTCTGTCCTCTGCCACTTCTTCATAGGTAATGTATCCCTTCTTCCAAAATCTAGTTATGAGCGCCGCGATCGTCTGTTTATTGGAAGAAAGCCGTTCACAAATTTCCGTCTGTGTGCAGCCTTCGGGCGCAAACCAA
Source organism: uncultured bacterium (assembly GCA_934871445.1). Lineage (GTDB taxonomy): Bacteria > Bacillota > Clostridia > Christensenellales > Borkfalkiaceae > Scatosoma. The sequence goes on from CAKXBD010000239.1 coordinate 881, forward strand.
AGTATATCGAGTACGAATAGCTCGTTTATCGTCAAATCGTGCCGCTTCGCACATTTGTCATATATAGCGCGCTGTCTGTCACGCAATCTGCAATAGGCGTTCACAAGCTCATTGATTTCCTTACCGACTATCATTGTACCCTCCTCTTTTAGTCCATTTTCATAAAGTATGATTTCATACTAATGATAGCATAATACTTCTATAATTGCAACTGATTTAGGGGTGATGCCGAGAAATAATTTGAACAAGTACAAAGCTGTATAGAGAAAGATACTTATAAACATAAAAAAAGAACTCCGAGAGAAATCTCAAAGTTCCTTTTTTCGTTTGAAAGTACAATTCTATAAAATTTGATTTTTATTCCCTATGGGAGTTGCACTTTCCATACGTCCTTTTTTCTTTTTATTCCATTTTAATCCTTCACGCTGAATTCTTCCACGTGCGGGCAGCAGATTTTTTCGAGCAAGGGTCCCGCGGGAGCCACATAGTCGCAAGCCTGTAACAGCAGTTTTTGTACTGCGGGTAGTTTATACGTGGGATAAGTTTCGTGACCGGGGTTAAAATAGAAGAGTTTGCCCCGTCCCCGCTTAAATACGCAGCCGCCGCGAAGAACCTCGCCGCCCTTAAACCAACCCACATAAACCAATTCGTCGGGGGTGGGAATATCGAAAGGCTCTCCGTACATTTCTTCGTGCGGAATATCGATAAATTCCCCTAATCCATACGCGATAGGATGCGTAGGATTGACGCACCATAACCGTTCGTGTTCGGCGTCCTCCCTCCATTTCAGAGAACAGGACGTTCCCAATAACTTTTTGAACATTTTAGAATCGTGGGCGGAGTGTAAAAATACCATACCCATGCCGCGCAGAGCCCTGTCCGCGACCTTGGCAATCACCTCATCTGAGACAGCGAGATGATACCAATGTCCCCACCAGAACATCACATCGGTGGAGTCGATGATTTCATCCGTGAGCTGTTCTGCGCCCCTATCGTTCAGAGTTACGAGCGTGGTTTCATATCCCGCCTTTTTCAAAAACTCCGCAATACAAGCGCCCATACCCTCGGGATAGGCTGTTTTACCTTCTACCGAGTCCATAGCCGCATTGTGTTCGCATACCACAGTAACTTTCATATCGATGCGCTCCTCGTCCTTCGGTCTCAATCGAAATAGTAAGGTTTCCCCGTTCTGTCGGACTCATAAATTCCTTCGAGAATCTGTGTGACGACAGCCGCCTGCTCCGCCGTGACGTATAATTTCCCTTTTCCGAGGACGGCATTCGTGAAGGTAACGGCCTCAATATCTTCGGGGGCACCCGCACCCGTTCCCTCAAAGAACGCAACCGCACCGCCGCTCAGATCGGGAGTAATCATAGCCTGTTTTCCGCCGATGACGGTATTGATTCTCAATCCGTCCAGCATATC
>CAKXBD010000240.1 GCA_934871445.1 uncultured bacterium
GAGAAGGAGAACGCTCCGTCAGAGCACTCTCGTTTCCCCCACTCAGGAGCATACCGTCAAGAGTATGATGCCGTATAAGGACTAAGGAAAGGAGGAGAACGAAAAATGCGTATTAAAAGAAGTGTAAACGCGCTCAAAAAGCGTAGAAAAATTTTCAAGCTCTCCAAGGGCTATTTCGGAAACAAGAGCAAATCTTACCGCATCGCCAGACAGGCGGTTATGAAGTCCTTGAATTATGCCTATATCGGTAGACGCAGAAGAAAGAGAGATTTCAGAAAGCTGTGGATTGCGAGAATCAATGCAGCGGCGAGAATCAACGGTCTTTCTTACAGTAAGCTGATGCACGGTCTCTCCGTCGCAGGCATCAATCTCAACAGAAAAGTTCTTGCCGACTTGGCCGTTAACGATGCTCCCGCATTTGCGCAGCTGGCCGAAAAAGCTAAAGCGGCTCTCTGATTGACACTAAAAGCCTTTTAGCTTCTAAAAGGCTTTTTTCGTGCATTGAAGAAAAAAATGATACTCACTTCCAAAAATAATCCGTTGATTAAAGAGACGATTTCCTTAAAAGAAAAAAAATTCAGAAAGGAAAAGAAGTGTTTTCTTGTCGAGGGCGCGAAAATGGTGTCCGAGTGCAGAAAGAGTGGACTCAAAATCGAGCGAATATTCGTTTCGGAAAATTATCACGGAGAAACGGACGATTTTGCAATCCGCGTTTCCGATGAGATTTTTGCCCGACTTTCGGACGAAAAGAGTCCGCAGGGGATTCTCTGCGTGGTAAAAATTCCTGAAAAGTCTCTTTGTCCTCCGCGGGAAAGCTGTCTCTTTCTGGACGGGATTTCCGATCCGGGAAACATGGGTACGATTATACGTACGGCAAATGCCGCCGGATATAGGGAACTGTATCTTGCGGAATGTACCGATCCCTATTCTCCCAAGAGCGTCCGTGCGAGCATGAGCGGTATTTTTTTCGTAAATCTGTATACGGCAACGCGAAAGGAAATTTTATCGGCGCTTGCGGATGTGCCGATTTTGGCGGCCGATATGAATGGGAAAAATATTTTCGATTTTTCCCCGCCCAAAAAATATGCTCTTGCAATAGGAAACGAGGCGAACGGAATTTCGGAGGAAGTTTTCAAAGCGGCAGAATATACGCTCAAAATTCCCATGCAGGCTTCTCAGGAAAGTTTGAATGCGGCCGTGTCTGCGGGAATAGCAATGTATATTCTGAAACGGGAACAATTTTATAAAAAGTAATCGATAGGAGTTAAAATTATGTCCGGACATAGCAAATGGCACAATATACAAGCAAAAAAAGGCAAAGCAGATGCCGCGAGGGGAAGAATTTTTACCAAGCTCGGCAGAGAAATCGCCGTTGCCGCAAAGAGCAACCCTAATCCCGACACGAACAGCAAGCTCGCCGACGTCATCGCGAAGGCAAAAGCGGCGAATATGCCCAACGATAACATTATGCGCAGCATCAAGAAGGCTGCGGGAGAAATGAGTGGCTCCGATTATAAGGAACTCACCTATGAGGGTTACGGTCCCGCGGGCTCCGCCGTCATTATTACGACTTTGACCGATAATAATAACCGTACGGCCAGTGATGTCCGCGCGGTCATGGGCAAACACGGCGGCTCCATGGGAAATACAGGTTGCGTTTCGTATAACTTCGATAATAAAGGCTATATCGTCGTGGAGAGAACGGTCGAGCTAGACGAGGATACGATGACCGAATACGCATTGGAAGCAGGGGCGGACGATGTGGTTGCAGGGGCAGATGTATACGAGATTTTTACGACTCCCGAAAATTTTTCGGCCGTCAGAAAGTATCTTGAAGATAAAAATGCGGAATTGATGGCCGCTGCACCCAAAACGCGCAGAAACGAAGAGGAAGAACCGAAAATTCGTTTCGTACAGGCGGAAATCGCTATGATTCCCCAAAATAAAATCACTCTTCCCGCAGATAAAGTCAAGACCTTTGAAAATATGCTGGAAGCCCTCGAAGATCTCGACGACGTTCAGGAAGTTTACCATAATGTAGACCTTCCGGACGACGAAGAAGAATAATAAAAAATCGACGCCTTGGAAGCGTCGATTTTTTTTGTAAGGAAAACGGAACTACGTTTTGCGTAGTTCTGTAGAAACCCACCGGCTATGCCGATGGAAAAACTTAAGAGCTTTAGCTTCAGGCATTTGCGCGCTATACGAAAAAGCTCCTTTGTGCTAAACTATATGTGAGGCTACCAACCGCACAAAGAAAAGCACA
>CAKXBD010000241.1 GCA_934871445.1 uncultured bacterium
CCGTAATCGCCGTATTGATGCGCTCCCGCGTGGCGTGTCCCAGCGTCGCCACGGCGCTTTGCGGCAGCTCCGAATCTTTGAGAATCCCCGCCCGAATCGCGTCCTCGATGTCGTGATTGATATAGGCGATTCTGTCCGCCAGCGAGACAGCCGCACCTTCCAGCGTGGCGGGATGTCCCGTGCTCTTGTGCTGCAAAATTCCGTCCCGCACTTCCTCGGTAAGATTTAGTCCCCGCCCCTCCTTTTCGATGACGTCCACCACTCGAAGAGACTGAATATTGTGCTCGAAACCCGTGGGCGAGAGCTTGTCCAACACCCTTTCGCCCACGTGACCGAAAGGGGTATGCCCCAAATCGTGTCCGAGAGCGATGGCTTCCGCGAGATCCTCGTTCAATGAGAGCGCCCGCGCGATAGAGCGGGAAATCTGCGCGACGTCCAGCGTATGGGTCAGGCGGGTGATATAGTGGTCTCCCTCGGGCGCGAAAAATACCTGCGTCTTATTTTTCAGGCGCTTAAAGGAATTGCTGTAAATGATCCGATCGCGGTCGCGCTGAAAATCCGTGCGGAATTCGCAAGGCGCTTCCGCGCGCGCCCGACCTTTCGTCTCGCACGATTTTTTCGCATACGGCGAAAGAAACCGCGCTTCCGTTTCAAACGTCTTTTCCTTGACCGATATCGGCGTTCCCGTCATCGTATTTCCTCCCTAAATCCGTTTAAGCGGGCTTTTTACGGCTCGATTTATATATATATTCGACGCGAAAGGCTCAATTCCTTTTTTTTCGGGCGAAAAACCGCGAATTTTTTTTATTTTCAAAAATTTTTCGATTGGAGAAATGTGATAGAAGGGCGTTGACCGTCGAAAGGGTCGATAAAAAGTATAAAAACGGCGGGAGAAAACCTGCGGGAAGTCAAAAAAAATATAGATGCGGATTTATCGAAAAACACAAGACAAACTCACGAAAAAGGCCGAGAGAATCCCCGCGAAAAAACGGCGGATAAAACGGGGAGCGGATATCTTATCCGCTCCCCGTTTTGCGTTTTCGTTTCACGCCAATTTTCTGCCCATCAGAACGCCCATGACCGACGCCATCATGAGTCCGCGCGTCCAACCGCTGGAATCGCCCAGACAATGGAGTCCGGGAATATTCGTATTAAAATCGGTATCCATTTTAATTCTGTTGCTGTAAAATTTCAGTTCCGGAGAATAGAGCAGTGTCTCCGTAGAGGCGAACCCGGGAACGACGTAATCCACCGACTGAATGAAATTGATGATATTGATCATCGTACGATACGGCATGGCTGCCGTAATGTCTCCCGCCACAGCATCCTTTAAGGTGGGACGGATATTCGAGCGGGTCAGTTCCTTATCCCACGTGCGCTTGCCGTCGAGAATATCTCCGAACCGCTGGACGAGGATATGCCCCGCGCCCAGCATATTCGTGAGCTCCCCTATCTTCTGCGCGTAAGCAATCGGCTGATTGAAGGGATAAGAGAAGTTATGCGAACAGAGAATGGAAACGTTGGTATTGTTCGTTTTCAGTTCCTTGTAGCTATGACCGTTGACCACCGCGAGATTGTTGTCGTAATTTTCCTGAGAAACGAATCCGCCGGGGTTCTGGCAGAAAGTGCGGACTTTATTTTTGAAGGGTTTGGGATAACCGATGAGCTTGGATTCGTACAATACTTTATTGACCGTCTCCATGACTTCGTTTCTCACTTCCACCCGAACGCCGATGTCGACGGTGCTCGGAACGTGCTCCACGCCGTATTTTTCGCACAGCTTTTCCAGCCAATCCGCTCCGCGGCGGCCCGTCGCCACCACGGTATCGGAAGCGAAAATTTCCAGACTCTTGCTGCCGTCCGCCTTGGCGACGGAAACGCCCTTACATACTCCGTCTTCGATAATCAGAGAATTACATTCGTAATCGAAGAAAATCTCCACGCCGCGGCCGAGAAGATATTTTTCAATGGAAAGGTAGATGCTCTGCGCCTTTTCCGTGCCCATGTGGCGAATGGGACAATCCACCAATTTGAGCCCCGCCTGAATCGCGCGCTTTCTGATCTCCTTGACCTCCTCGCCCGCATTCAAGCCTTCGATGTGCTCATCCGCGCCGAATTCGAGGTAAATTTTATCCGTATAATCGATTGTCTCCTGCGCGACTTCTTCTCCGATGAGCTGCGGCAGATCGCCGCCCACCTCGCTGCTCAAAGACAGCTTCCCGTCCGAAAACGCCCCCGCGCCCGAAAAG
>CAKXBD010000242.1 GCA_934871445.1 uncultured bacterium
CGCGGGAAGAGCTGCCCGTCGGCAGCGTTATTCTGATCGAACCCGGTTGGCAGTACCGCCCCGAGGGCTGGGAGGCGGATGAGTCCGCGCATGTGCGCCCCGGCAACGTTTCGACAGAGCGGGTCGACGTTACGGAGGAGTGGTGGGGCTCGTATCAGACGAGAGCGTTCAACATCTCCAAGCAGCCGGCCGAGAGCCTTGAAGGGCAGGAGAAGGCGGCGGAAAACGCGCTGAAAGTCTATGTGCCCGAAGAGGCAAAGGCGTGACGGCATGCTGTGTGTCAATCAATGAAAGAACGGGCCCCCCGCGGCGGCTAACCCCGCGGCGGGGTTTGCTCTTTGTTTTTGAAAAAAGTGTGAAATCGGGAAAATTCCGTGCGCGCGCAGGCGCGAAACGGTTGACAAGATTTTTCAGGGGGGGTATACCCTAAGCGGAAAAAAGTCTTTGCGCAGAGCGCGGAGGCGAAGGAGAAAACGGCATGAAAGGCAAAAGATGGCTGTGCGCGCTGCTCGGCGCGCTGTTGGCGCTCTCCCTCGGGCTGTTTGCCGCGTGCGGCAACACGGAGGAAGAGCAGCAGACCGTAGCGGTGGCGTCCGTCACGGTCTCTCCCGCGACGCTTTCCTTGCCGGGGGCGAAAGCATTACAACAGAATTTAAGGAGTGCAGAAATAAACTGCCCAAAAATCTCTTTGAAACGATTTGCGCGTTCCTGAACCGTATGGGCGGAGATATTTTCCTCGGCGTTGCCGATGGCGGTACTATTACGGGCGTTGATGAGAGTTGCGTGCCGCAGCTTAAGAAAAATATAAGTTCGCTTTGCAATAATGCCAATAAAATCGCGCCTACGGTCTATTTGCATACCGATGATTGTGAGATCGAGGGCAAGACCGTTCTTCATATTTATGTGCCGGAGAGTTCACAGGTGCACAGTACAGCCGGGAAGATTTACGACCGCAATGAAGACGGTGACTTTGATATTACGGGGAATTCTCATCTCGTAGCGCAGATGTATATCCGTAAACAGCGCGAGTTTACGGAAAATACCATTTATCCGTATGCAACGCTGAATGATTTGGAAACCGAAACCATTCGTGAAGTGCGGATCATGGCTGTCAATCGTCAGCCAAACCATCCGTGGGAGAAACTGACCGACGAAGAACTCTTGAAAAGCTGCGGGTTATATAAGCGCGATTTACAGACAGGGGCATCTGGTTATACCCTTGCCTGTATTCTCCTTTTCGGCAAGGATGAGGCTATTCTATCTGCGATCCCGTATTTTAAGACAGATGCCGTTTACCGTAAAGAAAATCTCGACCGCTATGACGATAGGGACGAGATAAAGTGCAATTTAATTAAAAGTTATGGTCGGTTGATGGCTTTTATCGAAAAACATCTTGACGATAAATTCTATATGGACGGAGATCGGCGCATAGATGTCCGCAACAGGCTGTTTCGGGAGGTCGTGGCGAATTTGCTGATCCACAGAGAATATTCCAGCGCATTTCCCGCAAAGCTTATTATCACGGCAGATCGTGTAACGACGGAAAACGGGAACAATGCCCGCAGTTATGGCGCTATAAATCTGGATGATTTCAGTCCTTATCCGAAGAGCCCTATGATAGCGGGAGTATTCAAAGAGATTGGCTGGGCGGAGGAACTTGGCTCCGGTGTGCGGAATATGAAAAAGTATTCTCAAATCTATTCCGGCAAACTTCCTGAATTTGAGGACGGGGATATTTTCAGGACGACGATTTTTTTGCAAGATGAGGGATTAAATGAGGAATTAAATGAGGAATTAAACGAGGAATTAAATCTTTCCGAAAAAGAGAAAATTATGCTTGATTTAATGAGAAGGAATAGAAAAATTATAAGGGCGTCTTTGGCTGAAAAGACGGGTTTTTCAAAAGCAACGATTGACAGACTGATACAATCTTTGAAAAAGAAAGGGTATATCAAAGGAAGAACATCTAAAAAAAGTGGCGATTGGATATTATAAGAAAAAGAACGACTTTTTTATGTCGTCCTTTTTGAAAGCGATAGAACATTGCGGCAAAAGTGTTAGAAATTCACTTGGGACTAATTTGGGACTAAATTGAAACGGCAATAAAAATACACAATATATAGTGCAATAATAAAAATAAAAACACTATATATTGTGTATAGCGCCGTGTCGGACGGACTCTGACTCCGTCATTCGT
>CAKXBD010000243.1 GCA_934871445.1 uncultured bacterium
CTTCAAGGCGTCCTGCGTGGGAATAATAGCCTTGGCCTCCTTTGCGACGATTTTCGCACCTTCGTTGCTGAAATAATAGAGCAGGAAGTCCTTCGCAAGCTCGCTATGATTTCCGTCTTTATGCAGATATACGTTTTCCAAATAAGTCGTTACATAGCTCTTGGAGCTCGCGTCTTTCTTGGGAAGTGCCATGAAGCCCCACTCGAATCCTTCCGGCGTACTCTTTTCCATTTCTCCCGGAAGCCAGTCGCCGTTCGGAACAAACAGAGCCGTTCCCTTCGTCTTGCCGTCGGCGGAACCGATAACCGCCTGTTGATTTTGCTGGAAGCTTTCCTTGTTTGCCTGTGCAACCGTATTCGGTTCGAGGTAATCGCGGAGCTTGACAACGGTTTTCAACGCCTCCATTACGTCGGAATCCTTCCAGATGCCGTCCGTATAGCCGAGCACTTTTTGGAATTTCTCTTCGCCCGCTATACCGGCAATCGCAGCATAAACAAATCCGTCGAAATATCCCGCCGTGGGATAGGTGAACAATGCGGGATGCCCTCCGTCTACTTTATTATTGTTCGCTTCAATCGCGTCGTTCAACTCGTCGCCGAGCGCCCAGAATTCCTCCCAAGTCGTCGGGAGCTTATATTTGCCGTCCGTACCGTTTTCGTCAAATCTCGACGCATCGTACCAAAGCCCTGTCGGGGAGTAGAAGGCAGGAAGCGTGTATACTTTGCCGTCGCCATACGGTTTGATCGTATAGTTGTTCAAAAGTCCCGGAACGAGCTTGTCTCCCAATGTCGTCTCCTCGCCGTATACTTTTTGGTCAAGCAAAGAAGTCAAATCCACTAACTGCTTGCTGCGGACAAAACTTTCCGTCAGAGCAACGCCCGACATATTATAATTCAAAAATAATACGTCGACTTTTGTTCCGGTGTTCATGGCATTCTGCACATTCCCCGTCACGGTATCCGTGCCGCCCTTGATGACATTGAGTTTGAGATCGTCAAGTCCTTTTTCTTTGAGGTAGTCCTTATAGACATCTGTCTTTTGGAATTCCTCATACAACTTTTCGACGTAGGTCTCGCCTCGGCCGGCCGCAAGATAAGCGATCGTAAATTGATTTTTGTTATCGTCTCCGCACGCCGTAAGAGCTATCGAGCTTCCCAACAACACAACCGAACTGACTAATGCTACAAATTTTTTATTCATAACTTTCCTCCTCAGATATTCGCTTTTTCCGCGTTATCTTGTCTATATTGTAAAGGAAAAAATTTCCTCTTTCAATAACAAAGTTGCGCCGTTCTATCAAAAAATTGCGGTTACATACAGATATTTTTCTAAAAAACGAACAATTATATACCTATCGAGCGATAAAATGTATCAATATATATTTTTATTTTCATCTTGACGAAAAGATTTTTTTATGTTATAATATCTGTAACAGAGTAAGGGGCGAATTTCAATATGAGCAGTATACGCTATGAATTTTCCGATGAGGAACTCAACAATTTCAAGCCGAAGCTTTTATATCTAACTCAGTCGGAATACGGGGACGATTGGCATTCCACCCCGCATTATCATCCCTTTTTGGAACTTTTATACGTCTTTGACGGTAAGGGAGAATTTATTATCGATACGCAAGCGTTTTCTTTGACGCGCGGCGATTTTGTCATCATCAATCCGTACACCATACATACAGAGACTTCTTCCCCGAAAAATCCGCTCAAATATTATATTTTCGGAATCGATAATATCTCTTTATCGGCACGCAAAAAATCACCCCCCCCCCGACACGATACGCTCGCGGAGAACGGCGGCTTTTGTCCCGTATTTCACAACCCCGAATACAGCGAAAGAACGCTCGGATATGTGCAAAAAATAGCGGATGAATTCGAGAAAAAGGCACCTTATTATGAGTTGATGGTATATCATCGGCTTTGCTGTCTGTTGATTCCCATACTTCGGACGAACGATCTTTCTTTCTCTAAAACGGTAGACAACCGAAACGCGACCAAAGAAATCGTCTTTGTAAAACAATATATCGATCGGCATTTCGCTTTCGATTTGACATTGGACGAATTGGCGCAAAAGGCTTTTATCAATAAATTTCATTTAATTCATTTCTTCACCCAAGCCTACGGAGTTTCCCCCATGCGTTATCTCAACCAAAAACGTATACAGGAAGCAAAGGTATTATTGCGCAC
>CAKXBD010000244.1 GCA_934871445.1 uncultured bacterium
GATGGCGCCGGAAGTACTGCGCGGACAGTTGGCTATGAGTATTTTTTCTCCCGACGTACTCATTTCCTGTCGGGATACATTGGAGGAGTTTGACGTATCGCCCGAAATTTTTGCCCGCGAAGGTGGTCTTTCCCGTCGGCAGATCAAAGATGCCGTCGCTATGGCTGCGGAACAATCCGGATTTACCGATACTCATAAGCATTGGAAGTTCGATGCTTGGGCGATCAAGACCATGATTATGAATTTCATCACAAAGCCCGATTTCGTCAGTTATTGCTGTTACAATCTTCCTTATCATCGGGCGAAGAAAAAGGAAAATCGTGCGGTTCTGACTTGGACGATCCGTACTCAGGCGGAGGCTGAACGGCTCCGTCCGTGGGTGGATAACGTCATTTTTGAAAATTTTCGTCCGGGAAAGACGACTAACTGATATTCGGAACGCGAAACAGAGATGGATATAAGGGAATTGAATAGCGGCGACATCGAAAAAATCAAGAAATTGATGCTGGATATTTTTTCCGGCGAGCCTTGGAATGATGTCTGGACGGATAAACAGCTGCATGCCTATGTTTCCGAATTGATAGAAAATAAAAATTCCTTGTCTTTCGGCGTCTATCTGGACGGGAATTTGATCGGAATGGCGCTGGGAAGAACAAAGAGCTGGTACGAGGGAACAGAGTATTGGATAGAGGAATTTGGAATTCTTCCTGACAGGCAACAGAGCGGCACCGGTTCTGCGTTTATCAAGGAGCTGGAAAAAATATTGATGAAAAAAGGGATCGAATACATCGTTCTCCTTACGGAGAGAAATGTTCCCGCCTATCGTTTCTATAAAAAGAACGGTTTTCGGGAAAAAGAAGAAAATGTTTTCTTTGTAAAAGCGCTTCGTTGAGCGCGCGCTTTACGGTTTTCGATCAAAATTCGGCAGAGCCCGACGCTTCGGAATACGGAGCGTCGGGCTCGCTATTTATTTGATTGAGACTCAAATTTGAAATCTGTGACTTGATCCATGTTTGAAAAATTCGGAGATTTTTTCTTTTTTTACCGTTTTGTTGCAAGATATCCGCAATTTTTTTACAAGGCTCCTGTATAATAAAAAAGTCTGAAAATGAGAAATTTTTTCTATAAGGGTAGACAAATTTTGAAAAATGTGGTAAAATACGGAAAAGAGTTCCCGAGAAAATAAATTCCGAATATAAAAAGTCGGGCAAACGGGCATACTTGTACGTAGGAGAACAATTATGAAAATAGGAATGTTGACCAGCGGCGGGGATTGCCCCGGCCTTAATGCGGTTATGCGCGCTTTTGCAAAATATGTCTGCTCTCATATCGAAGATGTAAAAATTATCGGTTTCCTCAACGGATATACCGGCCTCATCGAACGGGAATACGAAATCCTCGAAGAAAAGGATTTTGAAAATTTATTGCTCGCCGGCGGCACGATGCTGGGCAGCAAACGCCAGCCCTTTAAGCAAATGACTGTCTCTGACGGCAATAATCGCTCCAAGCTCGATAAAATGAAGGAGACCTATGAGAAGCTCGGACTAGACTGCCTCGTAACTCTCGGCGGCGCAGGAACGCACAAGACGGCGGCTTTGCTCGCCTCTGAGGGCTGTAAAGTCATCGGGCTTCCCAAGACGATCGACAACGATATTTGGGGAACGGACGTGACATTCGGCTTTTCTTCCGCCATGGAAATCGCTACGGAATGTATCGACCGCATGCACAGCACCGCCGCCAGCCACGGCCGCATTATGCTGGTCGAGGTCATGGGAAACAAAGTGGGGTGGCTCACCCTGTATGCGGGAATCGCGGGCGGCGCGAATATGATCCTCATCCCCGAAATTCCCTATGACGAAAACGCCGTCATTGCCTTCCTCGAAAAACGCCGCAAGGAGGGGGCCAGATACAGTATCGTCGCCATCGCCGAAGGTGCGGTCAGCGTGGAGGAGTCTAAGCTCAAACGCAAGGAGATGGCGGCTCTTCGCGCCGCGCGCGGAGAAGGGACGGCAACGGAACGTCTCGCGCGCGCCATCGAAGAAAAAACGGGCGTCGAGACGCGCACGCAGGTCATCGGATATTTGCAGAGAGGCGGTACTCCCAATCCCTACGACAGGGCAATCTGTACGCTCATGGGAGGCTATGCGGGCGAGCTTGCGGAAAAGAAAA
>CAKXBD010000245.1 GCA_934871445.1 uncultured bacterium
TTGAGCTGACGGAAGACGGACTCGGGGTAAAAAACGGATTGGATTATGCCAAGGAAAACAAAGTGCTCATCGCGGGCGCGGCGGGTTCGTCTTGGGACGGATCCATGTTTGAAGGTTCGTACGTTATTTTCAGAGATGGTTGGTACTATTATTTCGGTTCCAGCGGAACCTGTTGCGAGGAACTGAGAAGTACTTATCATGTCCGCATTGGACGCTCGAAAAATCCTCTTGGACCGTATGTGGATTCGCGCGGAAGAGAACTTGCCGGCTCGGGAAACGTGGGGGACACGATTCTTGCGGGATCGGGAAATTTCGTGGGCCCGGGACATAATTCCGTGCTCGTCGACGATCTCGGATATTATTATATCGTCTATCATGTTTGGGTGAACGACAACGGAGAGGGCAAGGGAAGATATCTTGCGATGTCCCGTTTGGATTGGACTGAGGACGGTTGGTGTGAAGTTAAAGGGAATGCGCCGAGTAAACGGGTTATCGCTCCCTATATCGACAAGTCGAAATAAAATTAAAAATTTTTTATTGTTCGATTGAGAAACAGGGCGTCCGTCTGCTTGAACGGGCGCCCTGTCTCTAATAAAGAATTTTTATCGTAATGTTTGAAACTTGTTAATAATAAAATTTATATAAAAGATATTGTGGAAGGCAATAAAATTCAAAGAGAGAACTTCGGGAACAAGATTATGACAGAGGAAACAAATCATTTGTGTTAAAGTAAGAAGCCAAAGAGTTAAGAGGAGCGAGGCGGAGAAGAAATTATAAAGCAATAAAGGATAGTAGAAAATAAGATGAAAACAGACAAGAGGGAAATTTCGATAAGAAAGCTTTTTCGTGAAAAAATCAATTTAAGCGGAGAATTTTTTCTCTTTCTGTAAAAGCTTGATAAAAGAAATAAGTTGAATTAAGTTGACATTTTATTTTTTTTGATGTAAAATGAAATAAAATTTCAAAATGGAAGAGGATATGTTCAAAGAATTTTATTTTCTTGGGAAATATACGGAATTAAAAAGTTCAAAATTTATTTTTGACAAAGAAATAGAAGCGGATGGATTTAGGGTATCAATAGCGGAGGACGGAAGCGTTGTAGGGCGATATTCTGATGAGCGGGGAAAGGAGTATATGCTTCGAGCAATGAAAACTTTGGCGCGGGGAGGAAAATATCCCATTTGTCAATGCGGCGATTGGCCTTCCTTTTCGATGCGTGGAGTCGTGGAAGGATTTTATGGAAAACCTTATAGTTGGACACAGCGGTTGTCCCTGATGAAATATTTATCTGAATTAAAGATGAATACATATATTTATGCTCCCAAAGAGGACGAATTTCATCGGGATAAATGGCGACTTTCTTATCCCTCCTCGGAAATGGAAAACTTAAAAAAATTAGCGGAGGAAGCCGAAAGAAACAATATAGCTTTCTACTACGCTCTTTCTCCGGGAAAGGATTTTGATTTTGCCGAAAAGGTAGATTTTCAGGCGGCTTTATCTAAATTAGAAGAAATACGACAGTTAGGGATAGAGCGTTTTGCTCTACTTATGGACGATATCGATCCGACGTTGTCTCCGGCGGCGGAGAAAAAATTCAAAACGCCGGCAGGTGCGCATGCGGCGCTTGCCAATTATATCTACGAGCATTTGCGGCCTCAATCACCGCTTCTATTTTGTCCTACCGAATATATGCAAAATTTCGATACGCCATACCGAACCGTTTTAAGAGGAGCTCTAAACGAAGAAATTTCCGTGTTTTGGACAGGATATAATACGGTAGCGGAGGCGGTGACAGACGGGGACGGAGAAATGGCGGCCATGTCTTTCGGAAGGAAGTGCGTTCTTTGGGACAATTATCCCGTCAATGATTTTCAGCCCAAACGACGGGTTTATTTGGGCGCTATACAAAATCGCGGTCGATATTTACCTCGTACGCTTACGGGATATATTGCTAATTTATCCGAATTATACGAATGTAGCAAAATCCCTTTATCTACGATGGCAGAGTATGCTTGGGATTCGGAGAACTACGAGGCGAAAAAAGCTCTGGATAAAGCAGTAGGGACATATTTCAAGGGGTGCGTCAAGGCGGGGAAAATTTTTACCGCATTGAATGGGAACAATGTCATGTGTCGAGA
>CAKXBD010000246.1 GCA_934871445.1 uncultured bacterium
GATCAATCCCGATGAATGTGTCGCGATCGGCGCGGCCGTGCAGGGCGGCGTTCTGACGGGTGAGGTCAAGGACGTGCTTCTTCTCGACGTCACTCCGCTTTCCCTCGGTATCGAAACCTTGGGCGGCGTGTTTACGAGAATTATCGACAGAAATACGACCATTCCCGTCAAAAAGAGTCAGGTGTTCTCTACGGCGGCGGACAATCAGACGAGCGTGGATATTCACGTCTTGCAGGGCGAACGCGAGTTCTGCAAAGATAACAAGACGTTGGGCAACTTCATGCTGTCGGGCATCGCTCCCGCACCGAGAGGAATTCCTCAGATCGAGGTTACTTTCGATATCGACGCAAACGGTATCGTGCACGTCACTGCGCAGGATAAGGGCACGGGCAAATCTACGGATATAACCATCACTTCTTCCACCAATCTTTCCGAGGAGGAAATCGACAAGGCTGTGAAAGACGCTGAAAAGTTCGCCGAAGAGGACAAGAAGAGAAAGGAGAAGGTGGATAACAAGAATAAATTGGACGGTATGATTTTCTCCGTCGAGCAGACGATGAAGGAAGCGGGCGATAAGCTGGACGAAAGCGACAAATCGACCTTGCAGGCGGCTGTGGACGCGGCGAAGAAGGAGCTGGAATCGGACGACGACGAGCGCATCAAGGCGGCTTACGATACGCTTATGAACGCGGTGCAGCCGGTATTTGCAAAGCTGTATCAGGCGAACGGCGGCGCGGCTCCCGGAGCGGGCGCAAATCCCAATCCCGACAACGGAGACACCGAATTCCACCAGTAAGCGAAGAAGTACGGATTCCGATCGGAAAATTTTCGGCGGAAGTCTGTCGGAAGAAAAACGCAGAGATCGGGTTTGGCGGACAGCCAAACCCGTATGGCGTATTTAAGAGAGACACTTTAAAGGACGTTTGACATTATGGCAGAGTCAAAAAAGAACTATTACGACATTTTGGGCGTGAGCAAAAAGGCGAGCTCGGATGAGATAAAATCGGCATACAGAAAGCTGGCGAAGCAGTATCACCCCGACCTTCATCCCGGAGACGCCGCGGCTGCGGAAAAATTCAAGGAAATCAACGAGGCGAACGAGATTCTCTCCGATGCGCAGAAGCGCGCTGCTTACGATTATGAGTTGGAACATCCCGGTATGGGCGGCATGGGAGGAATGGGCGGCTTTGAAGGCGGATTCGGAGATTTCTCGGATATTTTCAGCTCGATTTTCGGTGGCGGTTTCGGCGGCTTCGGCGGCGGAACCCGTACGGCACAGTCGAGTGTCGGAGAAGATATTCAGCGCGAAATGACGCTCAGCTTTATGGACGCCGCAAAGGGTTGCGTCAAGACTTTTTCCTATATGCGCAACGAGCCTTGCTCCTCTTGTAAAGGCACCGGCGCGCGCGGGGGAACGGCATACAGCACCTGTACGCGCTGCGGTGGCAAGGGCGTCGTTCAGACCGTTCAAAATACTATGTTCGGACGCACGATTCGTCAGAGCGTCTGTCCCGATTGCGGAGGGACAGGGCGCGCAATCACGGACAAATGTCCCGATTGTAAGGGCAAGGGCTTCGTGAGAAAGGAAACTACGGTCACACTCACTATTCCCGCGGGTGTGGACAATAACAGTTACATGAAAAAGAAGGGATACGGTCAGGCCGCCGCGGGCGGCGGTCAGCCGGGCGATCTTATCATTATCTTCAAAATAGAACCGCATAAAATTTTCGTTCGCAACGGATTTGACCTTCAAGTGGATTTGCCCGTTTCCTTCAAGACGGCGGCTTTGGGAGGAACGGTAAAGGTTCCCGCGATCGACGATACCTTTGATTTTACGATTCCCGAAGGAACTCAGAACGGACAGTTATTCACCGTTCGGGGAAAAGGTATCCGTTCGGCGCGCGGCGGCACGGGAAATCTCATCATCCGTATTTTGATAGAAGTTCCCACCCGCCTTACAAGGGAACAGAAACGGGAAATCGAAGCTATGGATTCGGATATCGATTTGAAACAATACGATAAAATGAAGAAATTTTCCGACAATGTCGAAAGTTTTTACGGAAAAAAGCCGTATTGAATGAGAAAGACGATAAATCGTGACGGAAAAAATACAGAAATGAAA
>CAKXBD010000247.1 GCA_934871445.1 uncultured bacterium
CCGTCAATGCTCCGTCCGATGTCGGCGTTACCGTCACATAGTCCGTTACACTCTTTCCGCTCGCCCATTCGTCTCCCGCATCTACAAATTCTACGCTCCAATCCACCGCTTTATTGCTCGCGTTCGCCGGCTCGATTGTCGCCGTAAGCGTGTACGCATTTTCCGCCATAGGAGACACTCCGTATTCCGCATATTCTTCCCGCGAGATTTTTGTGCTTACCATTTCTATTCCGTGGTTTTCAGGCTTGTTTAATATTACCCCCCCCCCGACTTCTTCCGGAACGGATACTTCTATTCCCGGCACCTTCGGTTCTGTTATTCGCTCTTTCAGGGCATACACCCCGGCGCCAATTCCGGCGCCGAGGATTAAACTCATTATGTTCGACAAGATCCTTTTCTTTATCTCTGTCATTTCCTTACTTCTCCTTTCCTTTTTTAGAATACGATTTCCGTTTCGTCTACCGTCACGCTCTCCACTCCTTTCTGGCCGAGGATCGTGCTCGCGTTCAGCGTAATATGGAACGTCGCTACTTCCGTTCCGCCGTTGCTCGTATACACTTTGATTTCATACGCATTTCCGTCAAATCCGTCTATCGCTTCAATCAAGGCGTTTTTCTTCGCGTTATCGCTTCCGTACAACGCTGTACCCCATGCGCTGTCAAAATATTCCGACACTGTCGCGCTCGCAGATCCGCTGTACTCTTTCAATCCCGTCGCCGTAATTCCCGCTTCCGTCAATGCCGTCTTAAACTCTTCCGTCGGCTTGATTGTGAAATATTCCGCTTTATCGTCGTTTGCGCGCGTATATACTTCCGATTTATTTACCGTAATAGCCGCGCTCGCGCTGTCCGTCCCCGCAAACGTCGGTGTCGCCTCGTTCGTCTTTGTCCCCGTCGTGCTGTATGTCTTTTCGTCCAATACGAACGTATAACCCGTCGTTCTCTGCAAATATTCTACCGTACACGTCGCATACGCTTCACTATTGTCCCGCGACGTCGCTTTCACCGTGATTTGCTCCCCGAACGCCGCAATATTCTCTACCGTTGCCGTCAACGCTCCGTCCGATGTCGGCGTTACCGTTACATAGTCCGTTACCGTCTTTCCCGTAGCCCAACTGTCGCTCGCGTCCGTGAATGATACGCTCCAATCGATCGCCTTGTTCGCCGCGTCCGCGGGATATACCGTAGCCGTCAAGGTGTACGCCGTCTCCGCTAATGCCGATACGTTATATTCTTCATATTCGCTCGTCATCAGTTTTCTTACCGACAGCTTCACGCCCTTTTCTTCCCCGCTGTCGATTTCTGTTCCGCCCGTAGAATCTTCGTCTTTCGGATCTTCCGGTTCCTCGACCGTCGGTTCGTCCTCGCCCCACTTATAATGGTGCTGCAATAAGCCGCCCGCCACTCCGCCAAGCAGTATCAGCACCAATCCCAGCGCGATTCCGCCAATGACCTTTTTGCCTGTTCCTTCCTTCTTGTTGTTTGACATTTTTCTTTTCTCCTTTTTCCCGTTCCCGGGTTTTTTTACTGTTTTTGGGGTTCCTCCGCACGACGGCCTAAGGAGGAAAACCGGGCCGCCGTCGGAGGATTAAAAGGGCTTTTTTTCTCACTCGTTTACCCTTTGGGGCGGGACTTTCGGCGCCCGCTATGCCGATAATATGATAAGGATATTTTTGTATAGACTTTTTTTAATTCGCTTCCGAAAGCTCGTTCTTCGGATTGATTATCCTGTTCAGATACTCGATTGCTTCCGATAATCTTTCCTCCGCGTTTGTCAGAGCGTCCAGCCTCTGCACCGCTTTCGCTCCATAGGCGCTGTATATCTGCCCCGCGCTTAACTGCTGGATCACTTCCGCCGCTTCATCTATTTGAAAAAGCAGCCGTGTGTCCTCCAACTGCAACCGATCCCGCAAGATTTCTGTTTTATCCCGCCTCCTCATTCTCCGCCTCCTCGATTGCTTCCTTTATCGCTTCGATTGACTTCGTTAGATCCTGCACCTCGTACCAATATGCTCCCACCTGCACGAAAGCCCCATCTTTCGTACTCTCTTTCATATCCCGCAATACTGCCGCCGCATATCTCAACTCCGACAGCTTCTCACTCCGGCTCTTGCG
>CAKXBD010000248.1 GCA_934871445.1 uncultured bacterium
GAAAAGACATTGGCACGGGAATCGTACTCCTCGTCGTATACGAGAGTACATTTTTCGCCCTTCAAGCGATAGACGTTGTAAAAGCCATATCCGCCGCTCCCGCCCGATTGCGCGGAATAAAAGAGAAACGGCTCGTTTTCCGAAAAATTATAAATCTGAATGGCGGGAGAAAATCCGTAATCCTTTGTCGGAGTAATGACGCACACTCGTTTGTTGCCCTTCGACACTTCGATGCGGAGCTCCTTCATGAACGGACCGCCCGTGCCGCTCAAACGGAAAGTCCACGTTTTTCCGTCAATTTTTGCCGTGAGGACGGAAACGATTTCTCGTTTTTCCGACACGGAGTCACCCGTTTTCTCCTCGGCAGAGAGACGGGGCTGGTCTGCGGCGACAGAAAGCGTTTCGCTTTTTGAAGAGACGCACGCCGACGGAGAAACAGCCAATAAAGGTGCGGCGAAAAATTCGATTGCACAGAAGAAAACAAAAAACAGCAATAATGACGCAAATACGGATACCATTCTTTTCATATCCGAAGTATGCGCATTTATTGCCGCTTTAACTCCTTGTGTTTCCTAACAATCAAATACATTTCCGAAGCTGCAACAAAGTTTCCGAGAGAAAACGAGGGCTAAAATCAAAAAGCGTCCTTGGAAATTTTGCTCCAACGCCGCGCGATAAATTTGAGCTTCCAAGGCAGGGGCAAAATTTTCAAGATTATGTTCATGACTTTGTTCCAAAACCCCGGAATGACTTTCCGGCGGTTCTTTTTTACCGCTTTTAAGCTATATTCCGCGACAAAAGCGGGACTTTTGGCCGCGAGCCTTCCCCACGCTCCCTGACCTTCGATTTGCTCGCGGACGTCCGCGCGGGTAGGCATCGCACCGGGCAATACCGCCGTTACTTTTACGCCTTTCCCCTTCATCTCCTCCCGAAGAGAAACGGAAAAGGAAGTGAGCGCCCCTTTCATCGCGCTGTAAACGGCAAAATAGGGCATTGGACAGAGTCCCGAAACGCTGGAAATATTGATAATTTCCAGCTCTTTTGCCCGTACCCCGAGCGCAAAGCGACAAAGCGCCGCGGCCGCCTCGAAATTCACCCGACATTGAAAAGCGATCTTTTCCTGCGTATAATCGGAAAAGGGCTTTTGAATATCCGCTCCCGCGACGTTGATAAGGCGGGCTATCTTCAAATGCGCTTCCGCGATCGCCCGCATCATTAAAGCTCTGCCCGCCGCGTCCGACAAATCGGCCGCATATATACGCACGTCGATTCCCGTATGCTCCGCGAGTATCTTCTCTTTGAGCAGGCGAAGTTTTCCTTCGTATCGGCCCGTCAAGATTAAATTTTCCCCGTTCTTCGCCGCTATACGGACGAACGCTTCTCCGAGTCCGCCCGTCGCACCCGTAATCATCGTATAGACTTCCTTTGGCGTTAACGCATATTCTTTTTCCGTTTCGTCCGACTTCATATTGTTCCCCGCTTTTATAAAAATCCCGTTCCGAAAGGCAATTTCATTCCTTATTCGGTATATAGTCGATGACGGAATCTTCCTCCGTCCGCTCGATTTTGAAAATAACGGGGCGCAGGCCGTCGTTGCAACTGCAAATCGCCACTCCGGGTTTTCCAATCCAGTCACCGTAATAAAACAGATCGTCCAATCCGTGCGACAAGGCGAATACATATTGATAAATCGCTTTCCAAGCCTCGTCGCAAAAGCCTTTCGGTTTCGCGTAGTCCGCATAGAATACCTGTCCTTCTTTCAGCATGGGACATCTGCCCAACCCCTCGGCCCCGTATTCGCGGGCAAGCTCCTCCTCAAAACCACATTTCAAAACAGTAATTCTACACTTTTTCAAGTTTCCTGCCTCCTTTTTCCTTCGCTTTTATTCGCCCTGCGATTTCCCCGCAAAAATTTTAATTAAGTCCATAATTTCACGGGATCAAAGCCGTAAATCTGCACCACCTCTACATACGGAGAGTTTGCTATTTCGGGAGGTGTCACCACGAGCCCGCCGTTAGAATCCAAATCGACGCCGAAATGACGATAAGCATACCAGACCAGATGAGCGCATTGAGTACGGGTAAAGGAGTCCTCAT
>CAKXBD010000249.1 GCA_934871445.1 uncultured bacterium
AACTGGTTGAGCGTATCTTTTCCGTATTTTGCCGTATAGCTGTCGATAAACTCCTTGGCCGTCCCGCTCTCCGCCGTAGCATCAAAGTGAGAAAGATAGGAAATTTCCTGCGGAATCGCAGAAATCGGATTTGTCTCCGTAAACGCGCTTTCGATTCCGTCGAAGCCGTCACAGCCGAAATAGGTGGCATCGTCGGAAATAACTCCTTTCGCCTGCATCATGAACAGAGACGCCGGCTCCGTATATATGGGCATAAAGATAAATTTACAGTCTTTGAGGCGATTGATTTGGGAACTGAAATCCGTATTCGTATCGTCCGTGAAACTCGTCGTGACGAAAGTAAAGTCCGAATTTTTGAGAGTAGAGGTAAAATTCTGATAGATGCCGTTGGAATACGGATCGTCCGATTTATAGAAAATTCCGATCGTGCTTTCCGTTACATTCTCCTTTACGTATTCCGCCGCCGCGGTACCTTGCCCGGAGTCGGAGAAACACATCTGATAGGCATTCCCTCCCCCTATTACGTCGTCGCCCGTCGCCGACGGCGTCAAAAAGAACAAATTATCCTCCTCGGCAAGCTGCTTGAATGCCAAGCACGGCTTCGTCGTTACACAGCCCAAGCTCACCTGCATGCCCTTTTCGTACAACGAAGCGTAATTGCTGTTCACCCGCGTATCGTCGTTACTGTCGTCCATCATTACAAATTCAAACTGCTTCCCGTCCAGTCCGCCGGCCGCGTTGATCTCCTCTACCGCGAGCTGGGCTCCGTTTTGCACCGCTTTTCCGTAAACCGCCGCCCCGCCCGTCAAAGGCCCCGAAGCGCCGATATAAAATTTTTCGTTATTCTCCGCATAATTCTTGCTTCCTCCGCAGGAAACAAACAGGGCACTGCCCATCACCGCCGCCATCGCCGCACATGCAAACATCGTCCATTTCTTTTTCATAACTATCTGCTCCTTAAATTTTTTTATTTTTGAAAAACCTACGCCGACACCACGCGGTCCCTTTTTAGTAGGCTCCGGCGGGGATTTCAAAATAAAAAGCGCCGCCGGCTCGGATATACCGCTAAAAGCCGTCGGCGAAAAAAGGTAATGCTTCGGTATGAAGAGCCGGAACGATCCGCCCCTTCACAGATCGTTTCCTTCTCCCCTTAGTCGGAGTTCCCTCTCTTGTCCGCCCGGCTTCGCCATAATAATTCGCACTAGCCCGACCGTTATAACCGATACTCTAATTAGTACCTTTACATTAACGTTCATCGTCTTTTCCGTCCGTTTGATTTTGAATTTATTTCTATTATTATACTATACGCCCCACTAAAAAACAAGTGTTTGAATATAACGATTTTTGTTATACCCATAAGAAATACTTATACATAGCCTCTTTTTTGCTTTATTATCCCCCTTATTTCCCTCAAAGCATTAGTCCGATTTATTATTTTGATTATTTCAATTTATTTTTTTAATGATAAATTTATTAAAAGCCCTTCCGCTTTTTGCGGAAAGGCTTTGGATTTTTGTTCGATTCAGGCAATTTCCCAAGTGACGGTGACGGTATCGGAAACCTCGATATCGTCGGGAGTGACGTCGAGGGAGAATGCGGCGGGAGCAGCTTCTGCCGCTTTCAGGCGCATGGGCTGGACGGGACGGACAGAGAAATCTTTTTCTCCCCAAGAGTAGTCGATTTCGCGGATTCCCGCAAGTTCCACGCAGGCGGCCTGCGCGAGAACGAGTGCTTTTTTCGCACAATCCTTTACGGCTTCGCGCAAGAGCCATTCCTTGGCTTCTTCCGCGTTCGCCACGGTATAGGAGAACGAGAACACGGGATCGGACGAACACGCGGCCAGCGCCGCAACAAACGCGCCCAAGCGCGCGTTATCTGCCGAAAAACGGAGCTTCAATACATGCGTATACTGATACCCGACGAATTTTTGCCTCCATTCTCCCTTTTCCGTCCTGACGTTTTCATATTTCGTATCTACCCGAAAATCAGAGGTTTTCAGATCGGTTTCCGCAAAACCTGCCGAGGCTACGGCCGTTTTCATTTCCTTCAACTGCGCGTCCGCCCGTTTGAGCGCCTCCGAATAG
>CAKXBD010000250.1 GCA_934871445.1 uncultured bacterium
TACTTCCCGCTATAATCCGTCTCTTTAAGCGACTCCTCATAAGCTACATCGATAAACGTCCCCGTTCCGACGTCACGCTGAAATTTCAAATCGGCGCCCCGTTGGTCAGTCGAAGACGATGAATAATCTTCCCCCGCACTGAATCCTATTCTTTTACGTTTTCCTTCGCCGATCATTTCCAAGCGGACGGAAAAAGCGATCGTCACGCGGAGATATACTTCATTATGAAGGTTTCCGTCGGTGTCCGATACGGAAAAATAAAACTTGATTTCATCTTCCGGTTGAATGTCCCCGATCTCAATTTGCTTTGAATTATTTTCGATTATAATCGGTGTCTCTACTCCGTCGGAGACGAGCAAAAGCCGCTCGCGCCTATAATGCGCCACGGCATTTGCGACTTGTGCGCCGTTTTCAGACGCCATTTTAGAATAGAAACGAGAAAACGTAACGGAAGAAAAAACCACTACTATGGCAAAGAACGCAACAAAACAAAGTACGGAAATTTTACGAAACCCGCATTTTGTCTTTTTCATTTCCTTCGCCTCCCGTCAGATTTTTTCAAAAGTCCTACTCCAATCACTACAAGCGCTATAAACGCGACGGTGGAAATAATTCCCGACGGCGTTTTCAGCCATTCTATGAAAACCCCGACTTTCGGAACCGTTAAAACGACCTCCCCCACTATCTGTTCAAAATAAACGGGTTCGGGGTCTTCGGACAGATTTGCGTCCCCCTTGGTATAGTACCTGTTTCCCTCTGTACGGACAATGCGGTGCGTCACAGTCACATTCTCGCCGAGCGGCAGATAGGTAACGACGTCACCCGTTTCGTAATTGCCCGTATCTTTTACGACGACTATATCCCCCGCTTCAATACTTCCGGACATAGAGCCCGTTGCAATCACTAAAACCGAATACCCGAAAAAAGAAGGCGCGGGCGATTTTCGGATAAATTTATCGTAAGCCAAAGTACCTGCAAAAAACAGCAAAAAAGCAAACAATACGCACCCGACCGCGCGCAAAACAACGGATACGACCCGTTTCGCACATGAACTTTTTTCGGAATAAAGAGCTTTCATTACGCCTCCGTCATACGGCTTGCGCCGTCACGGTAATCGTACAGACGTACTTTCCGCCCAAGAAACCGATTTCCGTGTCTGCGGCGTCGTTTCCGTCAAAAGGCCATTCCCAAGCCAAAGTAAATACCTGCGACGAATTTGCCGAAAATATCAATTCCTCAGCCAAAATCCCGACCTCCGTCGAAGTCGCTATTTCGGCATTATTCATTTTCAGCGTATAGACTATCGGAAGGAGGAGCGGATTTCCTTTATCGTCCGAAAAATCCAAAGCGATAGAATATTCTAACGTCCTATCCTCGGGATTATCGACTTGGAACGTATAATCTCCGCTCGTCCCCGGACAGAGCCTCTTTCCCGCAAAAATATTGAGCTCCCCCTGCGCGCCCCAGCTTCCGTTATCGTCCCCGATGACAAGCGTGGGATAAAGCCGACTGTCGTCGGAAATAAAACGCAGGAATACCGCAAACGCGGCAATAAATACGAGCACGGCGCTCTCCGCAAGAACCACCCAGCGCAGAATATTGCTCTTCCGCTTCGGACCTACCCCGCCGAGCCACTTTCCGTCCAAGTACAAAGAACCGTCCGAAACGAGAAAGAGCCGCTTTCCGTCCGTATAATACCGCTCCGTCAGCGAAACGTCCTCATAACTGTCCGTTTCGCTTTTGCGGTATTTTGCTATCGGTTTGCCGTTCAGGTCGTACAGCCGCCGTTTGCCCACAGAGCACAAAGGGCGACCGTCCGCGTCGTATACGGCGCGGACACCCCCTCTTAAATTTACGCTTTTTTTGACCGGCTCCGCCGTGAGCATGCGATTAATAGACATACTTCCTCCGTCCGACCTCTACTAAGTATTTTATCGAGTTAGAATTAGTTACCTGTTTATGGATTAGTCTGAACCTGTTCCAAAGTGATAGTCAAATCGAAACCAATATCCTTTACCGTGCTGTCATCGACTGTAAATGTAACTTCTTCCTTTCCCTCATCTACAAC
>CAKXBD010000251.1 GCA_934871445.1 uncultured bacterium
GTATTTATATTAACTATAAATTCCAGTTATGCCTATTATCGCATATTATTATAGCCGAATTAAAAAAAATTTGTAAAAAGTACTTGAATTTTATAACAAGATATGATAAACTAATTAAAAATATCGATAAAGGGAATACATATTATGAATATTTCGGATATACGCATAAAAATTGTAGAAGCGACGGGGAAATTAAAAGCCGTTGCGTCGATTACGATAGACGGGTGTTTCGTCGTACATGATATAAAAATTTTGGAAGGCAACAGAGGACTTTTTATTATGATGCCTAGTCGCAAATCCTCGGCAGGAACCTATAAAGATGTAGCCCATCCTATTAATATTGAGACGCGGGAAATGCTGAGAACTGCCCTTGTGAAGGCATATTCCGAAAAAGTTGTCGAAGGAGCATGTTAATTACGTTTACTCTCATATCTGATTTATTCTTCCTTGAAGGGGCACCTGCCGATTGCAGGTGCCCCTTCTTTATTGTTCTATGACCATTTTATTTATTATCGGAATTTTTCTTAATGAAATAATCTACGAATTTAGGGCGATGCTTTCTGTCCGGGTCCTGCATTGTCGTCCGAGCCGGATCGGGCAAAGGATCGCCCGGTTCAAAGGGAGCATTGGGCTCTCTCGCCGTCTGCGGCATTTCTCCATAGGCGGGCATACCGTATCCGTCCTGCGGCGCAGGTTGACGATAACCCATTGAATTCGGACTCGTCGGATAAGGTGCAGCCGTATTCGGTATTCCGTAAGAAGCCGCGGGCTGCTGTCCGTAAAGATTTTGCGTATATCCGTTGTTCGGCACGGGCTGTTGCGGTATAGAAGGCGCCCCGTATCCCATTCCGTTTTGCGCATAAGCATTATAGTTTGCGTTCGTATTCGCAGGCTGAACGGGTGCAGACGAGGGATAAGAGAAAGATTGAGCGGGAGGAACAGGCGTACCACCGCCCGAAGCCATGTTTACGCCTCCCATTCCGTTATTATACGCTCTGTCTATTTTCTCGGAGAGAGAAGAAACCTTGCGCGCAGTTGCGGAACGATCTTCCGTTCCGGTCACGGTCTGACCGCCCGCCGGGAAACCGGTCGCAATAATGACCACTTCCACTTCGTCCGACATATTTTCGTCGATACATGCGCCGAAAATGACGTTCGCAGAAAAATCAATGACACCCTTTACAAGGTCGGCCGCCATCCATACTTCGTCCAAAGAGAGATCTTTGCCGCCGACGACATTGAGAATGACCGAACTTGCCCCCTCGATGGTCGTATTGAGAAGAGGACTGCAAACAGCACACCGCACTGCATCGGAAATTCTCTTTTCACCCTTAGCAACGCCGATACCCATGTGGGCAAGCCCACGGGCTTTGAGCGTCGTCCTCACATCCGCGAAATCAAGATTGATAAGCGAAGGGTTAACGATGAGCTCTGCTATACCGCGTATGCCTTGGCGAAGAACTTCGTCCGCCACTTTGAGCGCCTCGGGAAAAGGCGTTCCCTTCGGCACAACCTCGCGAATTTTATCATTGGGAATAATGATGATCGAGTCGACCGATTTGCGGAGATCCTCCACGCCGCCTACGGCGTTGTCCATTCTGCGTTTGGCCTCAAAGGTAAAGGGAAGCGTGACGACGGCGACCGTAAGAATTTTCATGTCCTTTGCGATTTTCGCAATGACGGGCGCAGCTCCTGTCCCCGTTCCTCCGCCCATTCCGGCCGTAATAAACAGAAGGTCGGTATCTTTCAATGCGTTTTGAATAGTATCTTTGCTCTCCTCGGCGGCAGCCTTTCCTACGGAAGGATCCGCGCCGGCACCGAGTCCTTTCGTAAGCTTTATGCCGATTTGTATACGATTTGTCGCCTTTGAGCGCGCCAAAGCTTGATTATCCGTGTTGACGACAATATATTCCGCACTTTTCAACCCCGATTCAATCAATCTGTTCACGGCATTGTTTCCCGCGCCGCCGACGCCGATGACTTTGATCTTTGCAACGCCGCAAAGATTGTTCGCCACAGGTTCCTGCGGGGCGGAGGACGGCTGTTCATAAGCACCGAAGCCGTAACC
>CAKXBD010000252.1 GCA_934871445.1 uncultured bacterium
ATGACTTTATCGATGTCCTTATAGGTAAGGCCGGCGTCCTTCATGGCGAGACGCATGGGTTCTACTGTACGGTTGAGAAGCTCCGCCGTCATCGCCTCGAATTTCTGTTTGGTCAGGTTGACGTCGAGGTGTTGAGGACCGTCCGCACTCATGGAAATAAAGGGAAGATTGATGTTCGTGGAGCTCATGCCGGAAAGCTCTATCTTTGCCTTTTCGGCAGCTTCCTTTAATCTCTGCATCGCCATTTTGTCCTTGGAGAGGTCGATACCGTGCGATTTCTTGAATTCCGCTACTAGATAGTCGATAATTTTATTATCCCAGTCGTCGCCGCCGAGCTTGGTGTCGCCGTTCGTCGCAAGCACTTCGAACACGCCGTCCGAAATTTCGAGAATGGAGACGTCGAACGTACCGCCGCCGAGGTCGTAAATCATGACCTTGCCGCCCTTATCCTTGTCGAGCCCGTAAGCGAGCGCCGCGGCGGTCGGCTCGTTGATGATACGGAGCACGTTAAGCCCCGCGATTTTGCCCGCGTCTTTGGTTGCCTGACGCTGGCTGTCGGAGAAGTAAGCGGGGCAGGTGATGACCGCCTCCGTCACTTTGGTGCCGAGATACGCCTCCGCGTCCGCTTTGAGCTTGGAAAGAATCATTGCGGAAATCTCCTGCGGAGAATAGGATTTATCGTCGATTTTTACTTTATAGTCTGACCCCATATGTCTCTTGATAGAGATAACCGTCTTGTCGGGATTGGCGACTGCCTGACGCTTCGCCGCCTGCCCCACCACTCGGGAGCCGTCCTTTTGAAAGGATACGACAGAAGGGGTCGTTCTGGAACCCTCCGCGTTCGTGATGACGACGGGTTCGCCGCCTTCCATAACCGCCACACATGAATTTGTTGTACCGAGGTCGATACCGATAACTTTTCCTGCCATAATAATCTGTTTCACTCCTTGCCGCTTCTTGCGGATAACCGAAGGAATTATTCCGTTCGGCGCGGCTCCTTGTAACTCTATGCCGCTGTTTTATTTACATTCTATATTTAACCCGCATTCGCCCCGATTAAACAAAAACAACAAAATTTTTTCGGCTTTTCTCCTCTTTTTTTCCAAAGCGATTTTTCCCGAAAAAATCCGTCCGACTTTCGCCGGACGGACTCTTTGAAATTGTCAGCCTTCTATGCTGTATAAAGCCGCGATTACGGCCTGTTCGGCAAAGCCGATCTGATGAATACCCCAAATTTCGTTCTTATCCCAAGTGACCGTCCAGGTCGCCTGATAGGGACAAAGATTTGTTTCGGGATCGCGGTTCTGATACGCGGTCTTTACGTTGGTATTAAAGGATTCGAGGTACTCGTCCGCAAGCTCCGGCTCATAATTCCTCAATTCGTAATACGCCTCGTGCAGAATCGCCGCAAACCACGGGTCTCCCTGATAATAGAACTTCATAACCCCGGGATCGACGAGATTGAACTGCTTCTTTGCAGCCGCCGCGGTTCCGAGCGCGTCGTCCATATATTCGGCTTTCTTATCCGCATCGTCCGTGCGCTCGTACATAATCAGGTCGGCGAGAATCATGCTGCCCGAATTATAGGCATAATGCACGCGGTTGATGTCCCCGTCCGAACGGGTTCCGTCTCCGTTGATAATCGTGTGGATACCGTTCCAATAATCGTAGGTATCGGGTTTATTCTGCATCTTCTTGCAGAAGTTGTAGAATTTCTCCGCCCAATCCATATAGAACTCTTTTTCTTCCTCCGTTTCCGCATAATCGGACAGCATCGCGTTGACCATAATTCCGCAGGCGTTCGCACTGAGCCCCCTTTCGAGGTGTTGTTCGGTCGCGTTGTCGGAAAGTCCCGCTTCGCTCCAAACCAATCCGCCGAGCTCGTTATTCCAGCCCGAGAGCACCCAATTATTTACGCGAATCGCTTCTTCGAGATACCACTCCTCT
>CAKXBD010000253.1 GCA_934871445.1 uncultured bacterium
CGATTACCGTATCATAGAGTTAGATAAGAAAAGAATTTTAAGATGCTTTTTTTGTACTTCTATCGACGATATATTTCATTTTCCCCTGATTAAGCCATACAGAGAAAACGAATATCATTTGCCGTTCAAGATAAATAAAACATTGAATATTTTTCTTACCGAATTGTTTGAGGCATTTACACAAATCGCGCAAACCCCGGTTTCTTACGAATGTTTCGATATTCTTCCGGACTTCAACAATAGAGAGGATTATCTGCAACATTTTCAGAAGTCACAAAAACTGCCTGCCGCCATCTTGAAAAACAAAATTAAGTTACACGGCAATGTAGATACCTATATTGCACCGCTGTCCTTTATCCCTCCCCTGTTCATTTCTTTAATCGAGAAACGGGACGCACACCACTACTTGATCAATAACGATATACATACCAAACAATATAAAGCAGCACTTATATCGATGTTCCGTTTTATGCGACACGAAGATTACAAAGTCTTTGAACTGAAAATCAAAACATGGCTTAAAAACGATACTAATCGGTAATGTCGTCAAATAAAGGATCGTCAAAAAATTTCTTGAGCGGAATACCTAATGTAGCCGCAATCTGATAAATCGTATCTATTTTAGTCGTGTTGCGTTTTACCCCGACAACAACGTTTATCGTCGAGCGCGGAATGCCACCGCGTTGCGATAATTCGTACTGCGTCATGCCGCGTTCTTGTAACAGGTTATCTACTCTTTTTCCGATAGCTTCCACAAGCTTCATTTTTTTACCTCCGCAGGTTTACTACCGTGAACGTCCACTATGGTAAATTATATCCTATGAAGCTATCGAAATACGTTTATCGCAGTCAACGCTTGACGTACTTTTTCAATGTGTTATACTGATAATAACAGAGGTTTTAATATGATTTGCTGCTGTACGGGACATCGCCCGCAGGGATTTCCGTGGGCATATAATGTTGATAAACAAAAACACCAAAATTATAAAAAAGAATTATTGTCTATCATCGAGTATCTGATAAAAGAAAAAGATGTTTCGGAATTTATTTCGGGAATGGCGCTCGGCACGGATTCAGACTTTGCCGAATGCGTTCTGACTTTACGTAGAAAATATAAATATATTCGTCTGCGATGCGCTATTCCCTGTCGTGACCAAACAAGGTTATGGAATAAAAAAGACGTGTTGCGTTACGAAAAAATCCTGAAGCGTGCCGACTGTTCCGTTGTTCTCTCGGAGCATTATACTCAATCTTGTATGTTTGAACGAAATCGCTATATGGTCGATAACAGTGATTATGTTTTAGCCGTTTGGAACGGAGAGAAAAAAGGCGGTACTTGGTACACTATTGATTACGCAAGAAAGAAAAACAAACCTGTTGAGGTACTTGATTTGAATAAAATATGAAAAAAATTCTTTTATTCTCTATCGTCATATTCTTTTTGATTTTTACTCCTGTATATGGTTGCTCTTTTCCAGAGGCAAACGCCGTAAAGATGTCAAATCTTATGCCGACCTACTTATTGGATTTCAGCAAGATAGACGGCATTCGCTCCGTCTGCCTTTCTTCCAATCTTGACGCGGATTCTCCCGTTTTGAAAACGTCCGTTTCCATTAACGCGAAAACCGAGCAGACAATCCGTATCCTTCTTCCTGTTTACGGGCAGCTTTATACAATCAGTGCGGAAAGCGCCTCTCTTTTATTGAACGGAAAAAAGATCACGCCTTCTCTTTCTTATGCCTCTGATCCTTTCGGACTGTTGAGCAGCTTGTCTTATAAAGAAATCCTTGATTTGAATATTACCTCCGAACTGCCCGATTTGAATATGCCTTGTTACTATTATACATTCAGTACAGATACAAACGGTACCGCGACGTTTACTGTTCCTAAAGGCGCGGTTCTTTTCACTTCTTTTTAC
>CAKXBD010000254.1 GCA_934871445.1 uncultured bacterium
GGGATATTTTGCAGTAAATAACAGTGGCTGCTGGCTTTCGAGCTTTTCGGTATCCAGCTTTTCGCTCGCGTTCGTCAAACTGCCGCCCGAAGCCTCGTCTATGTAAATATACGGGTCGGAGGTCACATTCTCCACGGAGACGCTGCCGTTCGACACCTTGATGCCCTCTACGGAAAAATCTCCCTGTTCCGCCACGGCGGGAACGCTGTTCAAAACTGCCGTACCTGCGGCGATCGATACCGCCGCACAGATAGCCGCTGTCCAAACGAGAAACCTTTTGTTTACCATTTTCTTCTCCTTATTTCAGTCTTTTTTCCACTCGCAACTCCACTTCAAACATTCTGTTCCATGGCATTGCGCAGTCGGTTATTTCATAGTTCTCCCAAACGTCGGGAAAACGTTTTTTTATATAATCTTCCAACATCTTTTTGACGGCGCGGCTCACCTCGCCTCTGACGCCGTCGGCGTGAAAATAATCCAGCCCCATTTTCGGCAAAACCTCGTCGCACATGCGTTTGCGTACATATGCGCAATATCCTACATCCTCGTATATTCTCTCTGCTGTAAAGGCTTTTAATGCGTCGCCGTTCCCGTATAAAAAACGCAGCACGGATTGACAGATGACTGTACCGAGGCTGTTTGAGGAGGTATTCCAGCCCGCATAGCCGCCCAGCTCGAACAGTCCTACGCTCTTATCCAGCAATTCCGCCCATTCGGCGTCGCCGCCGTTGCAGTAAGCGAGGTCTGCCGCCGCGACGATTTTCTCCTTGTAAAAACCTTTTTTCATTTCTTCCGTAAATCGGGGCAAATCTCTGCTATCGTAATCCAAGCCGCCATACTCCGAAGCATTTTTCATGTTTCCCGCCGGCAGGTTACAAAATAATAGAATATCCGCGGTATCCGGGTTTTCCGACATAATCGCTCCCGCGCCTTCTATTTGAGCCCTTATGCTCTGTTCAACAACTCTGTCCTCATAAAGAGGAATGACTCCTTTACATTCTTCTTTTGGATATATGGGACAGATTACAGGCCTTTTCTCCTCCATGTCCGAGACGAGTGCAGCCAAGAGAGTCATTCCCGTTTCGTCCGCGCCCGGATAGATGGCGACTTTTCGTATTTGATTTTCCGCGATAAAGCTCTTTATTTTTCGCTGGTCGAGAGCCGTATACCCGTAAGGCGCCGAATCGTCCTGCGGAATAATCAATTTATCGATTGCCCCGCCGACCAGCATCAAGGTCTTTTCCAAAAGCTGCAAATTAACTTTTCTGCGAGAAAGATAATCTTTCAGAGCATCTCCCGTTATTCTGTCGAGAGCCTCTCTTTGCCGGATATACTCTTTTTTATCGAGTAACCCGTCGATGTATTTATGTTCCGCCTGCCCCGTCAGAAAAATTTCCCGTCCGCATTCGGCGTAATAATCGGGCTCCTCATCGGAGCTGGAATAGGACGGACAGCGCATCAACAGGGCGAAGGCATAGATTTTCAAAGCGGGATTTTTCCTTTTGAGCTCTTCTATGACCGACAGTCTCTCCGTGAGCTGTTCCTCGGATAATCCGTGCAATCTCGAAGGAACGATTCCGCCGTACAAGAGAGCATCTACCGATAAAATTAAACCGTATGCGTCACTGCACTCCCTTTGGAGGAACTCCTTCAAAGCGCTATAATTCCCAGGGATTTTTTTCTTGCCCATCATTTCTCGCGGGGGCGCCGCCAAAACATAGCGGGAATTTCCCTCGCTCAAAAACAGCGGGAAATTATAATTACACGGTCGCTCATCCAGCGGAAGAATTACAATTTTTTTCATACTCGTTCGCCCAATCTCAATGCTTTTACAAATCGGTTCGTAATTACCGCCGGCCGAGTGACAGCAGACCCTATCACAACAGCATAAGGATTGATACGGCTGAT
>CAKXBD010000255.1 GCA_934871445.1 uncultured bacterium
CGTAGTCGCATACCTGCCATGGTTTTCCAAGCTATCCGCAGGGTCGTCCGTGGTAGCGATATATTGCACTTTATATTTTTCTAAAAGCGTCCCGACCGAAATGTCTTTGAGCCTTTCGTTTGCCCTTTCGTATATCCGCAAAGCACTGTTTTCATTTAGCGGTTCGCAGATATTGAATATCTGTTTCAGCTCCATGTGCGTCCAATAATACAGCGGATTTCCCGCCAAATTCGGTAAAATTCCCGCATATTTCAGGAATTTTTCCTTATAATCGGCGTCGCCCGTGATATATTTTTCCTCCACTCCGCAAAGCCGCATGGCACGCCATTTATAATGGTCTCCCGAAAGCCAAAGTTCTCCGATGTCCGAAAAACCCGTATTTTTCGCGATTTTTTCCGTATTCAGATGGCAATGATAATCGATAATAGGCAAATCCTTCACCGCTTCATATAACCTTTCAGACGCGGGGGTATTCAACAGTAATTTGTCGTCAAAAAATCCTTTCATATCTCAACCTTTTTTC
The DNA here is from genome assembly GCA_934871445.1 of uncultured bacterium. Taxonomy (GTDB): domain Bacteria; phylum Bacillota; class Clostridia; order Christensenellales; family Borkfalkiaceae; genus Scatosoma. The sequence continues at coordinate 524 of CAKXBD010000255.1, forward strand.
CCTTGCTTCGATAACACGCTAAAATGAGTTTTACGACTTTTGCCCCTTCCGCTCCGTCTATCGGGAATTTCCGTCCCGTCTCCAAGCAATCGTAAAAATCGGCAAAGAGTTTTTCATGACCCGTCCCGTAACAGCATTTTCCGTATCGGCGGGTATCCTTTGTAAAATCCCGCCTTTTTCCGTCGATAATTACCGTTTCCGGCAAAACGGTAATCGTTTCCCCGTCCGCTCGGATAGTCATTTGTACGGGAAAATCTACCGCGCCGCCGTTAGTGGCAAAAAAACAAAACTCCGCGCCGCCCGAAAAGACCGCCGCCGCTGTGTCCTCCGTTTCGATTACGCTCGAAAGCGTCAGGTTAGATATGTTAGACGCCACAAAATGCGGTTCTCCGACGAGCCATTCCAAAAGATCCAGCGTATGCAGGGCTTGATTGATGAGCACTCCGCCCCCTTCCGTCTCTCGCTTGCCACGCCAGCCGCCCGATGCGTAATACTCAGCGTCCCTGTTCCAGACTACCGTACCGTAGGCGCCCGAAATTTCCTTTCCTCGAAGGTAGTCCCGAACGAATATATTCGCCTCGTTATACCGATTCTGATGACAGACTCCCAACCGTCCGCGAGAGTTTCTTTCCGCATCTGAAATGCGGGAAAGATCCCCCGCACGGATACAGAGCGGCTTTTCGCAAAGTACGTTTATATCCCGTTTCAAAGCCTCTATTATCATATCCGCATGCAGATAATGAGGCGTACAGATATGCACGGCGTCCGGACGGACTTCTTCCAGCATGCGGACATAATCCGTATATTTTTCTGCAGAAGGATATTTTTCGAGACGTTCCTTCTCTATGTCACAGACGGCGACGGGCGCTCTTTTCTGCCCTTCCAATATAGATGCATGAACGCTTCCGATAACCCCCAAGCCTACGATTGCCGATTTCATTTTTTCCCGCTCCCATACGTGCCCGACGTATCAGCTACATAATTGTCGGAGACGGAGTTTTTACGCGAAACGGCCCGGCGTTTATTCAGCTCCGACAGGTACAGTTCCTCATCTACGGGAAGCGCCACTTCCGCTCCGTTCAGCCAGCCGGAAAGCTCTATGGCGTTCATGAGTTCCACGCCGAAAATTCCTTCCCGACCGTCGACGAAAAGTGCCTCCTTTCCCAAAAGTGCGTCGGCAAAGTTATTGATGATACCGACGTGCTGAGGATTCTTTCCGTCCGTCGTCACGGTTTCGCACGTACAGCGAGGACGGGAAAACATCTCCTTTGTCTTTATGGAAAATTCCGCGCTGTCCTCCGCGTTTTTATACCATTTGAGCGTATCCCCTTC
>CAKXBD010000256.1 GCA_934871445.1 uncultured bacterium
CGTCTGAGCCCCTCACAGGGTTCTTTTAAGAGAAGACGCTCCGCCCGTTCCTTCAAAATTTTTGCTTTTTCGCCATCTCCGCACAGTACGGCATACGCGGCCAAAATTCTGGACGCCGACGGCGTCTCTTCCCGCAAATAACGCTCGGCAAGTTTTCCGCTTTCCTCCGCCCGTGCCTTATCCCCGACGAGACTGTGCATATATACGAGCTCCGCCGCGGTCTGAGAAAATTCTTCCTCCGAAAGGTACGAAGAAGCGGAAGCCAAACGATTGAGACTGTCCGCCGCCCGCTCCGTCTCCCCTTTCTCGATATGATACCGATAGCGTAAATCAAGCGTCACTGCATACATGGGTTCGTCCTCGGCGAGCTGAGGAAAATCGTAATACAGTCCCCGTTCGATTTCAGAAAAGCTCTTGCCTTCATACAGTTCCCCATAGATTTCCATGGCACAGAGCATCGCTTTTTCTGCGGGCAATTCTCTTTTTATACCGCAAAAAATCAGCATATCCGTTTTTCCGCCCGCATAAGCAAAGGGTACCACATTGAGAAGAAACAGGTATGCGGCATAGGGAAATCCGCCCCAGAAAAAACAAGCTATATTTTTCCCTTGCAGAAGCAGGGCGAACAGCAAGAGAACAAATGCGTAAATTCCGCCGAAAATAAGGCCGCCGATCGTATAAAGCTCTGCGCGCTTTTTCATATTCCCGCTCCGAATAGGAATCGCCTGCGTCTGGTCGGCCCGAAAGGGCGACGCAAGCGAAAAACGAAGTTTCCCCTCCCTTTCCAAAAAGCGGAAAAAAGAAAATTTCGTCATTTTTATATTCATTCTCTGAGATCTTGCAAAGAGAATATGTCCACATTCATGGAGCGTAGGCGCTAAAATACAGGCAACTAAAAATCCGACTATTGTCCATATAAGCGCCGAGAGACCGCTCTGCCGCCATGCATAGAAAAACGCGATAAAAATTTCCCCCGCGGCCATAAGTATTAAAAGAAACCACGAATAAACAGAGGCAAAAATCCGTTTCATAATTCCTCCGCCTTTACATCAGGCCGCGTTTTTTCGCATATCCTTCCAAATTGTCGCTGTCGCTGACAATAATTTCGGGAAAGTTCAGCTTGTCCATAATCACTGAAAACAGGACGGCTCCGCCGCCCAAAACATCCGCCCGTTTCGGCTGCACGCCCGGAAGGCGCGCGATTTCCGCCGCCGTCATTCCCGTCAGTCTGTCCGCGAGCGCCCGCATCTGTTCGCGGCCGATAACCGTACCCGTAATTTTTGACGGGGTGTAGTCCCGCATATCGAGCGTAAGCGCCGCGAGCGTCGTGGCAGTCCCGCCGATGGCGTACATAGAAGTCCCCTTGGGAACTTTTCCGTATTCCTTTACCGCGGCCTCCGCGGCGGCTTTCAATCTGCCTTTCTCCGCGCCGCACAGATCTTTTAAGCGAACGACGCCGATGTTGACGCTCTTTTTATAAATTATCGTGCCGCCCGTGCGAATGATGATTTCCGTACTCGCGCCGCCCACATCGATAATGCCGCCGTCCTTTTCGCCGAGCGCGCCCAAAATTCCGATTTCCGCTTCCTCTTCGCCTGAAATAATTTCCACGTCCAATTCGCAAAGCTCTTTGACTCGGTCGATAAAGACTTTCCCGTTTTCAGCCGAACGAACTGCCGCAGTAGCGAAAGCATAGACGTCCGCGGCTCCCTCTCCCTTCGCTCGCAAAAAGAAGTCAGCCACAGCCGAAGCAGTCCGAGAAATCGCTTCGTCTTTCAAGAAGGGAGATGAAGCGATGCCCTCTCCTAAACGGGTAGTAT
>CAKXBD010000257.1 GCA_934871445.1 uncultured bacterium
GCCTTATCCTTGACGAGCGCGAGGACTTCTTCGGATTCACATTCCACGGTCAGTTTCTGCGTAACGAACGCAACGGAAACGGAAGTCACTCCCTCTATCGCCGCGAGCTCCTCCTCCAATTCCGCCGCACACGCCGCGCAATCGAGTCCCTTTAACTGCAAAGTCTTTTTCATGTCAGTCCTCCAATTTGCAATTCAAGTGTTCTTCGCTGATTTGTATAATTTTTACGATATGTTCGTCGGCAATGGAGTACAGCACGTTCTGCCCGTCTCTTCGGGATTTGATGATTCGATTGTCCTTCAATACCCTCAGCTGATGACTGACGGCGCTCTGCGTCCCTCCGCACGCTTCCACGATGTGATAAACACACATCTCTCCCTGCAACAAAGCAAGCACGATCTTCATTCTCGAAGGCTCCCCGATGACTCGGAAAGTATTGCATACCCTCTCGATATTCTCTTCGTTCGGCATGCGCTCCTTCGCCCGCTTTACCGCTTCCTCGTGCTCCCTTTCATATCCGCAATTTTCTTTTTCCATAATTTCACCGTCCTATATATATGAACAACTATTCATATTTTAATACTTTCATAATTATTTGTCAAGTATTCGGAGGTATTTTTGGAAAAATTTTTTTTACTTAAGTTAATTTTAATTCCAAAAAAAGCGCCTCCCGCGTCAAGTCGGGAGGCAAGGGATCTTTAATTCAAAACGAGAAACGAACTTCAAATCGTTGAGATAGGCAAGTTTTCCGAGGAGAGAAAATTTTAATGATTTTGCAATGAGACATTGACGGGTGAGGTTATATTTCCGATTTTTTTCTTTATCCCCGTATTTCGTATCGCCTGCCACGGGACAGCCGATATGCGCGAGATGCGCGCGGATCTGATGTGTTTTTCCCGTATGCAGGAGAATTTCCGTCTTTGTAAACTCACCGCAGCGTTCCCCCGCTCGGTATTCCGTGACGATTTTTTCCGCGCCGAAGGTCGGAGCCTCGTAAATGCGGACGAGGGATTTATTCTCGTCTTTTTTCAGATAGGCGGTGAGAATTCCCTCCTCCTTTCCGAATTTTCCGAAACAGAGCGCACAATATCTCTTTTCTATCCTCCGTTCCTTAAATGCGGCAAGGAGCTCTTTCTCCGCCCCTTCCTTCAAAGCAAAAACGAGCAATCCCGAGGTGTTTCTATCCAGACGATGCAGAAAGAAACATTCTCTCTCCCGCTTCAAAGCCGCAAACACAGCTTCCGAATTGACGCCGCTTTCCTTGTCGGCGACGAGAATGTTTTCGTCCTCATAAACGATATAAAAAGCGGGTTTTTTCTCCTTGGCGGGCGGGAGATAGTAAGCGACCTTATCGCCCGCGGAAAGGAGGATATCCTCTCCGACCTTTTTCCCGTTTACGCGGATCTCTCTGTTTTTTATCAGATAATTCCAGAAAAACGAACCCTGCGCGTAAGTATTGTCGGTATATTCTTTTAATCTTTGCGGTTTATCCGCGATAAACTCTTTCACTTATATTTTCCCGTATTTTTAATTTTTTCTTCTTTCCACGCCCTTTGCAGGGTCTTCTGCCGAGCGAATATGCTCCGAATACCGACAACGCGGCGAAAGCGACGGGCGCTCCTCCCGAAAGGAAAAACCAAACGAGGTACGCGCAGAGAAACGCAAAGGTCGTCTGTAAAGCGGCATATCCCCAAGCCGTCTTTCTGCCGAGCTCCCCCGCGCAGGCGGCAATCGCGGAGATACAGGGCGGAATCAGGGCGATAAAAGTTAAATAAGCGCACGCCGAGGG
>CAKXBD010000258.1 GCA_934871445.1 uncultured bacterium
TCCCCGAAGGAAGAAGGGGAGCTTATACGATTCCCGACGGAATCACTACGCTTCGCATCAACGTATTCAAGAATGCGGATATTACCGAAATAACTATTCCCGCCAGCGTTTCGCAGATCGAACAAAACGCTTTCCGCAGCAGTTCTGTTGAAAAGGTGACCTTCCTGCCGTCGGCCGATGAAGAGACTGAGGTTGAGCTGTCGCTTGCGGAAAATGTTTTCCAAAGCTGTTCGTCATTGACGGAGATCAATTTTCCCGCCCGATTGAAAGAATTGCCGCTCAGCTGTTTTACAGGCTGTTCGAAACTTACGACCATCAACGTGGAGGAAAACGGAAAATATTATTCCGCAAAAGACGGATTGCTCTGCAATGCCGCGGGAACGCAAATCCTTTTCAGCCCGAAGGGAATTTCAGGAGAATTTAAGATTCCTTCCGGCGTACAGTCGATAGGCGAAGGTGCTTTTGAAAACTGTAAAAAGATTTCCACGCTCATCGTTCCCGGTTATGTCACTGAAATCTGCGAGGGCGCTTTTAGAGGCTGCTCCGGGCTCGACGAAATTCAATTTGAGGGCCAATACGGCGAACCCGCTCTTTCTATCGGAGAATATGCATTCTATCAATGCACGGGACTCAGAGAAATTACCCTGCCTGGAAATTTGACTTCTCTCGGACAATATGCATTCGGCGGCATTGAAAGACTTAAAACCGTCCGCGTGGACAGCGGGCTCGGCATGACATTGGAAAACGGCGCCTTCATGAACGAACAAGGGGTTAGCTATGTCACTACGCTGTTCCTTGGCCCGAACGTTCCCGTCATCGACATCGCGGGCGTATTTGGCGCGCTGGATCTCAAAACGGTCGAGGTCGATCCGAATAATCCTAACTATTCCAGCGACGAAGACGGCGTTCTTTTCGATAAAAAGCAGACGAGAATCGTCTATTATCCCACGGCGAGAGAGGGCGATTATGATATTCCCGATACGGTCATCGAAATCGGAGCCGGCGTATTCCAGAGCAAATCGGGACTTACCAAGATAACGATAGGCAAAAACGTCACCTCTATCGGCGATAAGGCCTTCATGGATTGTAAAAATCTTACCGTGGTGACTTTTGATGAGGGCGGAACGGAAGCTCTGACAATCGGAGCGAGCGCGTTTGAAGGTGTTTCCGTTTCACAACTCGTTCTGCCCGACCGCGTCGTTTCCGTCGGGGCACAGGCGTTCAGATCTACCAAGGTGAGCGAATTCGTATTCCCGGAAGGCGTGACGGAAATTGGGGATAAAGCTCTTGCCGCCTGTCATTCTCTGACATCGGTTACTATTCCCGCTTCCGTGGAAAGAATGGGCGTTTATGTCGGCGATACGCTGACGAGCATCGACGTCTTCGAGGCAGACGCAAAACTCAAAGAGATTATCGTTGCGGACGACAATCCATATTTTGCCTCTCAGGGCGGAATTCTTTACGGAAAGACGGACGGAAAACTTACCGACCTTTATATCTGTCCCCGTGCAAATAGCGGTGAGGTTGTCATTCCCGGAAGCGTGGCGCGGATTTGGCCGAAAGCATTTTACAACAATACGGGACTTACTAAGGTCACATTTGAAAAATCGGAAACTTCTCTCGAAATCCTTGAAGGTGATACGAATGATTCAGAAGGTTTGTTCGCAAGTTGTACCGCTCTCAAGGAAGTAGTTTTCCCGAACGGTCTGACCATGATAAGCAGAGGCATGTTCTGGGGCTGTGCGGCTT
>CAKXBD010000259.1 GCA_934871445.1 uncultured bacterium
TCACACACTCGTCCCAGCTCATGGGCACCTGATTGTTAAACCATTTCTGTCCGTCGCTGGTGACAAAATAGCCTTTTTCCTTGACAGTATCGGTAATCCCGTAATCGTTTTTTGTCTTTCCGCGAGAGTCGGGCTGACCGGCGTTAAATTCGTCGAGATCCTCTGCCGCGACGGAAATAACCTTTACGCCCGCGTTATTGAAGAAGGTCTCGTTATAATAGATGACCGTAGGACCTATGTCCTTAGGAATTCCCCAATAATGCGCATTGGGTCCGTCCTGCGTAGTCGTCTCCACGTCGTACTTGAAGCGGTCTACCGAGGTCTCCCACATATCTTCGAGCACGACTTCCTTGCTCGTAGCGAGATATTCGTCCAAAGGTTCGAGATAACCGAGCTCCGCATAGGCTTTGAAATCGGAGTCGCCGACGTAAAGAATATCCACTTTCGCCTTGTTTTGTCTGAGAGCCATACGTGCGCTTTCGCTGTAATTGTCATTGGCTTTCGTCTCGTAGTTGACTTCGATTATACCATCATAGAGCTCGTTAAAATCCTTGACCAGCTGTTGAAATACGGAAATTTCATTGTCGTCACCGTAGCCCCAGAAGGTAATTTTGGTAGGTCCGTCGGCACCGGGACGAACGTTGCCCTGAGAGTCCATGCTGACATCTCCGCCACCATCATCTTTACAGGCCGAAAGTCCGCTGCCTACCATCAATGCCGCAAGCAGCATAGCCGTCAGTTTGATTGCTTTCCTCATAAAATTTACTCCTTTTTTTGTATTTTTCTTCCCGCCCGCGCCCGCAAAGCGCGGGCGGAAAATAACACTTTCGCTTTTTCTAAAACGCTCTTTTACGCTTTAATCTGTCTCGACGTCTTACGCCTGAGCTTTTTTGGAAATATCCGCTCCGCGCAAATAATCCTGCCAATTTTGTGGTTGTTCCGCATCGGTATACAACTGTCCGCCGAAGTCAAGTTTGACAGATTTTGTTTCAGCCGTAATATTCTTCATATTTTCATTGGCGATAAAGATTTCAAATACGAGCGTATCCTTTTCCTCGCCGTCCGTATAGTTCATGGCTGCATCCGTAATATATCCGGTATGGTATACCTTTCCGCCGAACGTTATGATACGTGCCGCATTCGTGTTGTCTGTACCAAAAAATTCAAGATTCGTATTCCGATGCCAAAGGTTGCCCGTGTTAGTACGGTCCACGATGATTTTGCTTGCTTCAATCTTTAACGCAAGATACAGTCCGTCAGCTCCGAGGAAAGCTGAATAATTTGCCGTAACGCCCTCGGCCGTTTTAGCGGGTACAAACGTATCTTCCGCCCAATCGGCGAGGTCGCCGTCGATTTTTCTTTCCGTTCCCGTCTTAATGCCGTTTGCCGTAACAATAATATTTCTAAGTCCGGGGTCGGCTTCGGGACCATACCAATAATCGCCGTCCGCCCATGCAAAACCTTTTTCGTCGCCCGTCTTCCAAGCGAAGCCCATCATGGTATAAGCATCTTTTACATCCACTCCGTCTATGCAGGAATACGCGATAAATGCTTCCGCCGTGGTATGCCATTTTCCGTCTTCCTGTTTGGAAACAAATTTCGCCGCATTGATTTGGCGAGTCGCCTCCTCCCATCTCGAATTACGCCCGGAT
>CAKXBD010000260.1:0-614 GCA_934871445.1 uncultured bacterium
GACCGATCTGATCCGACTGGAAAGCGACCTCAAGAAGCATCACCGTGCCTACCTCCATGTGAGGGAGGACATCGACGAAAAGGTCAAGGAGGCGCGTCAGATTATGACCAAGGTATCTGTGGATATGATCGGTTTCTATTTCAAGGTTGATGTTCCCGAAAGCAGCAACAGCGACGAGAATACCCCGTTCGCTGACGCGGCGGATGATGAAGCCGTATCTATCCCCAAGGACAAGTATGAGCTGATGATCGACGATCTGCTCACGATGTCCGAAATCATCCAGTGCGTCGCAGATATGCGCACGCAGGATGTGAAGGCAATCCGCGAGTTCGGCAAGTTCGTCCCCGCCTTTGCCGCCTTTGAGAAGAACCGGCTGAGCCTCTATCGTGAGGCGGCGAAGGAAGCCGAGGAAATCTTCGACCGTTGGGCGGACGAGATTGACGATCTCGACGAGGACTTCACGGAAGATGAGGATTACGAACCGGACGAGTATTACTCCGACTGATATGCGCTCAAATCCGAAGAAAGGAGCTGGTTTTTATAGAGCTTGACATCATTCATACCGGCGATTGCCTTAAAATCCTGAAAACTCTGCCCGATGACAGCGTTCATTG
>CAKXBD010000260.1:624-1635 GCA_934871445.1 uncultured bacterium
TTGCTGTGTGACGTCCCCTCCGTATTACGCGCTCCGCGATTACGGCATGGAGGCTCAGATCGGCAGAGAGACAACGCCGAAGGAATATATCTCGCGCCTGACGGAAGTGTTTACCGAAGTCAGGCGCGTTTTGCGTCCGGACGGTACGCTCTGGCTGAACATCTCGGACACCTACGCCGGAAAAGGCAATCAGGGTGACTTTGTTGACCCAAAGAACCCCAACGGCAGAAACGGTCAGGCTGTGGCTCTCAACAACAAGGTTGAGGGCTGCAAGCCGAAAGACATGATCGGCATTCCGTGGATGCTGGCTTTTGCCCTCCGCGATACCGGCTGGTATCTGCGCAACGACATCATCTGGATGAAGGATAACCCCATGCCGGAGAGTGTGAAAGACCGGTGCGCCCGCTGCTATGAGCATATTTTTCTGTTCTCCAAGTCGAAGAAGTATTTCTTTGACTACAAGGCGATCTCCGAACCGATTGCCCCCGCAACGGCAGAACGCCTCAAGCGCGGCATGAAGGGCGGCAACAAATACGGCAAGCCCGTTCCCGGTCAGCCTCAGCCGCAGTCCATCAACCGCCCCCGTGAGCATGGCGAGATCAAGGACGCAGACATCAATCCGCTCCGCAACAAACGCGATGTCTGGAAGATCAACACCGTTCCCTTCAAGGGCGGTCACTATGCCGCCTACCCTCCGAAGCTGGTTGAGACCTGTCTTCTCGCCGGTTGTCCCGAAGGTGGCATTGTGCTTGATCCCTTCATGGGAAGCGGCACAACCGGCATGGTTGCTTCGCAGATGGGGCGTCATTTCGTGGGTATAGAGCTGAACCCTGAATACACCGAGCTTGCCTACAAGCGGATTGGAGGTGAAATCTGATGTCCAAGGAACCGGAGCTTAAAGCCCGCGACAAGGTAGTCGTGCGGATGACGCGAGAGGGCGCGGTTGAGGAAAACCTGACGGCTGGCACCGAGCAGCGCGTGTCAAAACGTCCGGAAGATGCAGAGCTGGTG
>CAKXBD010000261.1 GCA_934871445.1 uncultured bacterium
GAAATTTCCTGGCAAGCTCATACCCCTTCAAAATACGGCCTCTGTTTTTCTGATAATCTTCAAAAGACAAGGAAAGCACGTCCTTCTTTTTACAAGTCGTCATAGTGCTTTCATGATATGTCGTAAAGAGTGTTACCGCCGTCAAAAAAGCCGTTTCATCTACGCCGTTCATTAAATCGGTAACGAGCAGCTTATCTTTCCCCTGAATGATATCTCTGCAAACCTCCCAATCCTTTCTGAGGTCAAATTCATATGTGGCATACGTTGCAGTTACTAGCTCGAAAACAGTTAGTGCCACGCCGCCCGTATTGACGTTTTCAAAGACCTTGCACACGGCGTCACGCGGCGTCTCTTTTCCCAACGTTATCACAGGCAATTTATATCCCACAATCGTCTCAATGACTTCTGCGCGGAACTTCTTATATTTTTCAAGATACTCCTTGTCATAGTGATGATACTCTTTGTAACCATCCGACCAATCTTCCCGTGCGTTGCTGTCAAAAATGATATTGATGGGGAACATCTCATGCTCGTATTCCAGCTCTCTTGTAGAGAGGTCGAGAACAACGTCGCGGTCAAAATTCGTCTTAACTTTTCGATCGGCAGGGACAGACTTAATCGCATCCAATCGATCCGCCTCTTCATCAAGGCATTGATTAATATCAAAATAATAAAAGCGTTCCAACTCTCGTCCCGTTTCGTTCTTCGTCTTGACAGGATTTTTAGAGCAGGCGGCACTATACATGGAAGTCAATCTCTGCTGTCCGTCCAAAATAAGCGTTTCAGGCACAACTCCCGCAATCTTAACACCCTCAATAGGACGATACTTGAAACGGATATTTTCGTTGCCGTATTCTAGGCACATGATGGCTCCCATGGGGTATCCCTGCGAAAGACTTGCCAAGATGCCTGTAATTCGGTCGTCATCCCATGTCCAATCGCGCTGAAAGTCGGGTAGCTGAATTTTGCCATTTGCCACACCGCGCAGCAATTCGTTTAACTCGGTATCTAATGATTTGGGGGCAATATTGATTGACATATTCTTCTCTCATTTCTCCTAACGTATTTATGGCATATAATATCTGTTTATTTGATCTAAATGTTCTCTCAGATAATCAAGAACTTTCTTAGGCCCCGTCACGCGCAGTCTATCCCCAAAGGAGCAGCACCAGCCGAGGAAGACGGGGCTTAACTGTACCGTCGCGGAAAAGCTGAACGTGTGGTCGCCCCGGACGCTCAGGCGGGTATCAAAGCCGAACTTGTCCAGCACGGTGTCGATGAGGGAGTTATCCGCCTCGAAGGCAACTTCGCATTCCTCGCCCGTGAACATTCCGAACAGTTGCCGCTTGTGCTTCTGAATGGAGCAAAGCTCCGACAGCTTTGACGGCACAATATCTTCCGACGAGACCTTCACCTCCGCCATCCGGTCGATGCGGTAGTGCGAGGGGTTGCCGTGCTTGTCGTCGTAGCAGAGCAGGTAATACTTGTCGTCCGAGAAGATCGTCGCAACGGGATTGACCTTGTAGACCTTGTTTTCCTTGCGGTATATTCTGCGTTTATTCGTGTCGTAATCGAAATACAGATACTCTATCTT
>CAKXBD010000262.1 GCA_934871445.1 uncultured bacterium
TCGAGCTCGTGCGTGGCTTGTTCCGCGTGGGCTTGGCTTTGCTCGGCGGCTTCTTTTCGCCTTTCAGCTTCGGATGCCTGCAATACGGCAGCAACTGCTTCGTCTTTCATCTTTTTGACTTTGTACGACATTGTGTCAAGATGTTTTGCGGTACTGCCTTGGAGGAATGGTTGGAACTTTCTTTTTCGGAGGAGTTGGTGCTGTTGCTGGCGGGATTATTAGTGGGGCAGTTACGGATATTCAATCGGGAATAAAAATTTTTGCGGTAGGTGCTTTTGCTAATCTCATTGGATATGGGGTTAGAAAAGGAATAGAAAAATTTAAGGTTGGCAAAATTATAAAACTTTCTCCTAAAGCAAAATCGGCGGCGATTTGGAAATTAAAGGGTGTCAATCCTAGCTCTTTAAATAAAGAAGTAAGATATGTTTTTAAAAATTATACAAGAAAACAAATAGGTAATGTTGTTCGAGAAGCAAGCAAATGGTTGCGGTATAGTATACAATCTTCATTTGTTTCTTCAATATTATCATCTTTTTGAGGTAAATAAAATTGAAAAAGATATTACGTGTACAGCCTATATATACAATGATTATTTGGGGAGTGCTGTTTGGACTCATGATGATTATGGTATTTCTGGAAAAAATTATGAATTGGGAAAAATCCGAGATAGGAATTACCCTAATATATTATTGTTTTATGGGAATGTGTGCGACCGTTGCCTTAATTATTTTTTTGTACTATCTGCAATTTGCATTGGTAGATGAAAATGGTATTGTCATACGAGGATTATTTTATAAGATAACAGAAATGCGTTGGATGGATATAAAAGAAATATCTATCGAACGAGTATGCACCTATGATAATAGAAGTCAAGTTTATTTACGTTGGATAATTCTAAAATTAAATAATAATGAATGTATAAAAGGACGTGCGGGGCGTAATCGAAAGGGAAAGTCTCCATGGTATATTATTGCAAGTAAAAAAAATTTGGCTATAATAAAGAATTATTATCCTTCACTTAATGATAAAACAATTACTTCGTTTGAATCTAATCAATAAAGAAACAGGGCGCAGATATAATATCTGTGCCCTGTTTCTTTATGTGAAATATATAGGTCTAGGAAAGGCGTCTCGGAAGTGGAATTCCGAGGACTGAACCTCACAGACAAATATGAATACGATGCGAACGGGAACATAATACGCAGGACGACCGGCGGGAAAGAGATTCGGTATACGTATGACGACATCGACCGCCTGATCCGCGAGGACAACGCTGCGCTGAACAAGACGTATTTCTACGAATACGACGATTTCGGGAACATCGAAAAAGTAACAACGTATAACTACACGACGGGCAATTCGTTGACCGATGAGGTAACGAGGACGTATGTTTACGATTCGAATAAGCGCCTGACCTCGGTGACGGAAAACGGAGTAACGCAGAGCATAAGCG
>CAKXBD010000263.1 GCA_934871445.1 uncultured bacterium
AATCATTTCATTAAGGACTTTAAAAAGTATACCGGACAAACTCCCATGCAGTATTTGCGTGCATGCAATATGAAATCCTGCCTCACAGAATCGCGAAGCAGGATTTCTCTTGAAAAGTCTAGTTTAGATTGTTCCGTTATTTTGTAGAGAGCGGTAGTGATTCATACTCCCTGTATTCTCTGTAATCTTGTCCGGGAACAGTTATCGGATCGTCATAAGTTTCGTATATGTGCAATTTGTCGGTGGTCAGCTGTTTTATTTCCCAATATAACCCGCTATCCATATAGATAATCTTAAAATTAGGTATCGTGAACGACCAGCGGAAATAACCCATATTTTCGGAGACTTCTCCATCATCATAGTTCCATACGAATTTACGGGAACCGGTGGCATCACTTTTGAAAACCCACAATTCGTATACATCGCACTCTCTGCCATCATACGACGTCATGTGGTAGGATCGTTCCCATCCCTTGTTCTTGGTCAAGTTGTCGATAATCTCTTGTTGCCCGTCGTCGTAGTAGCCCGATTTCTCGACGCAGCCCGTCAGCAGGGAGAGAATGATAAACGACAAATAGATATATGACCTTTTTATCATGGATGTGAAATATTAAGTCTTGCGATGGTGGTGTTGCTGTCGCAACTGCTTGCTACTCCGAAGTTCCATTCTGTATCCGGCTGGGCTGCATGCCATGCAAAGCGGGGAGCAATCATTCTATATCCTACACCGCAAAACAGCACGTTCACCATTTGTCTGTTGCCGTTTTCTTTCATTTCACAAGAAACGAGGAATGCCCAACCTGCATTCTTGTAGGCTTGTGGAAAGAGTTCAATGGATGTTTCAATATCCCCGCTTCCATAAACGGTGTATTCCTTTTCGCTATCGGTTACTTTTAAGGAAGCAGTCCTGGGATAGTAGCTGCGGGTAGCTTCATTCTCATTCATCCTTTCCAGCACTATGGGAGAATCGCTTTTGGTACGGCTCACATAGACTTCGTTGCCGGTCATCATCACCACATAATCCACTCCGTGATTGGACGCAAATTGTCCGGACAGTTTGCTTACCCGGTCGACGCTCTGCTGAAATACATCAAGATTCAACGAATTGACGACAGCCAACTCTTCCGCATCGGCATTGGTGATATAAGACAAAGCAGTAGTCCGCTTATTGGGATTGATATAATACTCATGCGTCGTCTTGTTTATGTCGACGAATCTGTTCAGTACCTCTGCGTCCTGCTCATAGCTTCTGCTTGCTTGTTCGGACGGAACGTCAAAATCATCTTGGCAACCTTGAATGGACAGAGCCACTAATGCCATTAACAGAATATGTATACGTTTCATAATTATGTATTTTGATCGTGATTCTTCTTTATCGAACGTTTAATTCTACTTTTGTATGGTATCATTAGTCTTTAATGTTTAACTCGCTACAAATTAAGTG
>CAKXBD010000264.1 GCA_934871445.1 uncultured bacterium
GGACACTTTCGAAGAAATATTTAGAAGAACATAAGCCTGCAAAGTATTGGGCTTTGAGGAAAGAGCTTCCCGAATATTTGCAGGGGATAGATAAAGCGGCTGAAAGGCAGTATGAAGTTCTGTAGGATAAGCTCTCTAGAAACGAACAGCGTTATAAACGCACGGGAATTATATAGAGGACGCTTGGTGTATCAGTGAAAAGCAAATATTAAGAGAAGAAGAAAATTTAAGCAAAATCGTCTAAGTGAGGTAAGAAATGGTAACGAGAAAAGAAGATACGCCGCAGAGAGTAGCGAACAGGAAATACGAAGAAAAGAATAAAGAAAAACGGAGAACAAGTAGCAGAAATTTTCAAACGATGATCCCGCGAGAATTGTTTGACGAAGTAAATACGTTCTTAAAGGAACGAAATATGACAAAGGTGGAGTTTATAAAGAAAGCCTATGAAATGATGAAAAACAGCGGAACACATAAAATGTGCTTAACAGACCCGTAAAATCGGGAAAAAGTAAGGAGTAAATTGTGTGGATAGGGTAGACCGAGCGTATCTTTCCGTTATACGTGCGGAACGAAAAAGGAAAATGAAGTAATAAGAGTAAAGGAACGGCACGGCGACGGAGAGTAGTCGGAAAAATAACAGATAATAAGGAAAGACCGGCAAGGCAAATAGTAAGACAAAAATCCCAAGCCAAGCAACCTATATAAAACACAAGAAATTTGGAGGAATTGAAACAACAAGACAAACAAAGACAAGAACAAATAAAAATTGACGGAATTGTATATAGGGTATTAGTGGAGGAAACGACTAATGCAAGAGAAACACCCTACGATGCAATACATCGACTAATACAAAACAATAAGGAACGAATTTGCTGTTTGGAACCTGACGGAGGTAAAAAAGTATGTTAGGAACACAAACGGTAGCAATAAAAAATAAATATTATGGAGGTGAAAAAATAACGGCGCTTTACTGTCGTTTAAGTCGAGACGATGAGTTAAGCGGGGATAGTAACAGTATCGTACACCAAAAAGAAATACTCTCCGCGTATGCTGAAAAGCACGATTTCAAAAATGTTCGTTTCTATGTGGATGACGGCTATTCGGGAACGAATTTTAATCGTCCGGATTTTCAACGGATGATGGAGGACGTGAACAGAGGATTGATCGGTGTAATCATGGTAAAGGATATGTCGCGTTTCGGAAGGGATTATATCATGGTGGGGTATTATACCGAGATAATGCTGCCGCAAATGGATATTCGCTTCATAGCGGTGAACGATAACGTGGATAGTGAGAATCAGGCGGATAACGATTTCACGCCATTCCGCAATATCATCAACGAGTGGTATGCAAAGGATACAAGCAAGAAAAT
>CAKXBD010000265.1 GCA_934871445.1 uncultured bacterium
GAATATGGATGTCTGAAAAAATTATACGTGGTATCAATCTTGGTAAACAGGCACGGATACGGCGAAGAAAAGAATATCTAATCGGGTATCTTTTCGCCTTGCCTGTAATTCTGGGGATTATTATTTACACCTATGTACCGGCGGTCCAGTCGTTTATATACAGCTTTTTCAATTATGACGGTTTTTACACGCTGGAATATGTGGGATTGAATAATTTTCGGGTCCTTTTGACGATTGATCCGGATTTCTGGACAGTGGTACGTAATACGTTTTCCTATGCTATATGCGTCGTCCCGTTATCTCTTGTCCTCGGATATATAGTTGCGCTTACGGTGAATAATTCTTTAAAAGGAATTACCATGTACCGAATGTTGTTCTATTTGCCCGTCATTATTCCCGGAGTTGCTTCCGGTTTACTGTGGCTTGATTTATTTGAGGCCGGTCCTACCGGAATTTTTAATAAAATTCTCGAATCGGTCGGATTGGCTCGTGCAAGTTTCTTTTCAAAACAGGAAACCTCTCTTGCAACACTTGTTCTCACTACTGTCTGGGGCGTCGGTGGAGGAATGGTCATTTGGCTTGCAGCATTCAAAAATATTCCCGTAGGATTATACGAATCGGCAAAAATTGACGGGGCGAGCGCTCTCACCCGTACATTGCGAATTACTCTTCCGCTTTCTACACCGATGATATTTTATAACTTGATTACAGGTATTATCGGGGCTTTACAAGTCAGTTCTACCATGATTATCGGTGGCTCGAACGGGCGCGGCGTAGGGGATTCGCTATACTTTATTGCCGTAAAGATTTATCATGATTCGTTCGGCGGGGCGTTTCGTCTCGGCTATGCATCGGCTTTTGCTTGGATGCTGTTTGCGGTAATTGGGCTCTTGACGTTTATCGTATTCAAAACGAGCGGAAAATGGGTATATTACGAGGATTGATATGGAAAATCTCAAACAACGAAATTCCGTTTATTCATCACAACGAAAAGCTCATATCAAACTATTAACGGGAAGAATTATTCATTATGTACTTCTTACTGCGATTGCCGTTTTTTTGATGTTTCCTTTTGTCATGATGCTCAGCCGTTCCTTGATGAGCGAGGCGGATATCGTCAATGCTCGTCTGTTTCCCTCGAAAATTACTTTTTCAAACTATCAAACGGTACTGTTTCAACAGAATTATTTCGGATATTTATGGAATACGGTCAAAATCCTGTTATTCAATTTAGTCTTTGTGCCGCTTTCTTCATCGGTCTGTGCTTATG
>CAKXBD010000266.1 GCA_934871445.1 uncultured bacterium
TGCGGGAATAGCTCAGTGGTAGAGCGTTACCTTGCCAAGGTAAATGTCGCGGGTTCAAGTCTCGTTTCCCGCTCCAATCAAAGGAAGCAGGTATAACCTGTTTCCTTTTTTATTTCCCGATTTCCGAAAAGGAGAAAACCATGACACAAAAGGAAATTCTCGAAATCGCGCTGGCACAATCGGCGCTCGAAAGTAATTGTATGCCCGCAGATTTCCTTTCCGAAAAGAACAAAATCGTGTTTTCCGAAAAACGCGCGGAGGCACGGCGGTACCTCGAACTCCCCTTTCTCTGCGATTTCGTCTCCTACGGACACAACATCGTCGCTTCGGTGAGCCGAAAATATTACGGCGTCGCCGCGGATTATCTTTCCCGTTTTCCGCTCGAACACTGCTTCGAAACGCCCGCTCTGCATGTGCTCGACGAGCTCCTCAGGCCCTTGCGCGCCCGCGTCTGTTTTATGGCGGAATATTGGCTCCCCGACCTCTCCCGCTTGAAGTCCCTCGCCTGCCCCTATCCGACCAAGCTCCTCTGCTCGGAGGATTTTTGCGGGCTCTATCTGCCCGAATGGAGCAACGCGCTTTGCGAGAAACGAAAGGAGCTGGATATTCTGGGAATCGGCGCATACGACGCGGGAAAATTGATCGGACTCGCGGGCGCGTCCGCAGATTGCCAAAATATGTGGCAGATCGGAATCGACGTCCTGCCCGAATACCGCAACCGCGGCGTCGCTTCCGCTTTGACGAGCGCTTTGGCCGTCGAAATACTCCATCGGAATAAGGTCCCCTTTTACTGCTGCGCGTGGTCGAACCTCGCTTCCGCAAGGAATGCGATTCGCAGCGGTTTTTCTCCCGCTTGGGTTCAAATGACCGTCAAAAGCGAAGGCGCCGTCAATGAATGGAATCGCCGCGTATCCCCTTGAAACGGCTCAAAAAATAATCCCGAAAATTTCGGATATTCGTTCGGTAAGTTTCCGATATTTCCCCGAATAAAACGCAATCTGCCCTTTTATCGGATTTTTTCAGAAAAATTTATCGAGAGCCTTAAAAAACGCTTGCAATTCGGGCCGATATATGGTATAGTATATAGGCTTTCGGAAGTTTAGCTCAGCTGGGAGAGCATCTGCCTTACAAGCAGAGGGTCATAGGTTCGAACCCTATAACTTCCACCAACAAAAACAGCGCGGACGGAGTATGCGGGAATAGCTCAGTGGTAGAGCGTTACCTTGCCAAGGTAAATGTCGCGGGTTCAAGTCTCGTTTCCCGCTCCAA
>CAKXBD010000267.1 GCA_934871445.1 uncultured bacterium
AACTAATCAGCGTGCTGGTTCCCATGAGGAAAGTATTACCCACGGCGTCCCAAAATAAGGGGTCGGTCAAAACTTCCTTAAAATTAGCAATCCCGACGAAGGTTGCGCCCTCAAACCCGAAATCCTGCATCTCCATAAAGGCCATGGCGAACGCCAATACGAGAGGCAGAAAGCCGAAAATCAGAAAGCCTATCAAAGGAATGGACGCAAGCGCTGTCCCCGCGATTTCTTCTTTGTTCACCCGCCTTTTCGGCGGTCTTTTTGCGGGAAGGAGAGTTTCCGCCTTCCCGCCGGAGTCCGCCGCCATATAAGTACTGTGCTCTCCGTTCATCTCATTAACCTCCTTTCAAATCGAATTTTTTCGATTAGGATTTCTTAGTATAAGTTTTCAGAATATCCCATGTATTCAGGTATTTTTTGTCTTTTTCAAAATCAGACAGGGTCTTGTTACCGTTTCTGACGTCGCCGTTCAAAACGCCCGCCCAGTCGTCTATCCATTTTTTATCTCTGAGGTACCACCAGTCGCCGGGAGTCTCATACTCCGCCGCGCGGACGAACACAATGGAGTTTTTCGGATTTTGGTCGCTCTGCAAGAAAACTTCGGAGTTTGCGAGGTCTTTCTGAGAGGGAATAGCGAAACCGGATTCCGCCTGAGCGGTCTGTCCCGTCTTGCCGCCGATGTATTCTGCGAATTTCCAAGCCGCTGTTTTTTTAGTGGATTTCGCATTGATACAGAGAGCAACGCTTCCCGAATGTCCCGCCTCTATACCGTGTACGGTAATATTGCCCTCGTCGTCGTATTCTTTGTACTGAGGGAGAGGAGCGACGTCCCAAAGCCATTTGTCGTCCATCTTTTTTCTGAAATCGACGACGTTCCATCTGCCGTCCACCAGCATGGCGAGGCTGCCTTGTGCAAAAGCCGCCGTTTTGCCCGAATCTCCGCCGAGTGAGGTAGGAGCGGGACAAATGCCGTATCCTTTCAGTCCGTTATCTACTTCCACAGAGGACTTTTGTCCGATACGGACAAATTCCACGAAGGCTTCGCGCTGAGAGGGCAGCTCGTTGAGCTTGCCGCTCTTTGCGTCCGCAACGACGGACGAGCGAACGGTTTTATCCGTTTCAGGATCGTTGAGTTTATCGTTCCAAGAGATAATTTCACCGGCTTCGTAATGGTTGCCGTTGATGTCATATCCCTCCTCGTTGTCGTCAGCGACGATATAGTTTTTTGTGTCGTCCATCAGGGTGAAAT
>CAKXBD010000268.1 GCA_934871445.1 uncultured bacterium
TTCCGCAGCGCTTTGAAAT
Organism: uncultured bacterium; assembly: GCA_934871445.1. Lineage (GTDB taxonomy): Bacteria > Bacillota > Clostridia > Christensenellales > Borkfalkiaceae > Scatosoma. Next base: position 20 of record CAKXBD010000268.1, read on the forward strand.
GGAGTACGTCGGAGAGGACGGCCAAAAACATCGTCCCATTATGGTGCATCGCGTCGTATTCGGCTCGATCGAAAGATTTATCGGTATCCTCATCGAACACTATGCCGGAAAATTCCCCGTATGGCTTTCGCCCGTACAGGTAAAGATTCTGCCTATAACCGAGCGTCAGGAAGAATATGCAAGAGCATTGTATTCGGAAATGAAGGCGAACGGTATCCGGGCAGAACTCGATTTGAGAAGCGAAAAGATCGGATATAAAATCCGCGAAGCGCAAATCGAGAAAGTTCCGTATATGCTCGTCGTCGGGGAAAAGGAAGCCGAGGCTAAGCTCGTTTCCGTACGGCGCAGGGATAAAGGGGATATGGGCGCAGTTCCTGCGGAAGAATTTATTTCGCAGATAAAAAAAGAAATTGCCGATAAAACAGCTTTTTGACGGGAATCTTAAATTTTCGGAAATTGTCGCTTAAAAACGCTTGACAAGCAAAGCGTATCTATGTTATGCTATAAAAGCTAAGCAGAAGCAAACCTTCTCGCCGCGCGGTCGATATATCGGCGCGGCTCAATAATTTCCGAAACCGTCGAATTAGGGATTATTGCGGGTTGCTGACGTTTGGCAACCCGCTATTATTTTTGACGTGAGGTGTACGACTATCAAAGAACAGTATCAGTTGAACGGAGATATCCGCGACAGAGAGGTAAGGGTAATCGCTTCCACGGGCGATATGCTCGGCGTAATGAGTTCGCAGGAAGCCCTGCGGCTTGCGGAAGATGAAAATTTGGATTTGGTGAAGATTTCGCCCAACGCGGTTCCGCCCGTCTGTAAGATTATGAATTACGGAAAATTCAAGTTTGAACAGGCGAAACGAGAAAAGGAAAACCGCAAAAATCAAAAGGTGATGGAAATTAAAGAAATTTATCTTTCCATGACTATCGACGTAGGGGATTTGAACGTCAAAGCGAAAAAGGCGCTCGAATTTCTCGAAGACGGGAATAAAGTCAAAGTGTCCATTCGTATGCGTGGCAGACAGATGGCTCATTCTTCCATGGGTGTGGAAGTCATGCAGCGCTTTTTCGGTCTTTTGAACGGTAAGGCCGTTATGGATAAGGCTCCTTTGACAGAAGGGAGAAATATTTTGATGATTCTTTCTCCCGTAAAATAATCCATAGTGCAGTACCCGCC
>CAKXBD010000269.1 GCA_934871445.1 uncultured bacterium
CGAACGTTCCGGGCAGAGAAAACTGCGCGGCATAGTTTCCGTCCGTGCAGGCGCCCATGGCGAGGACGATATCCCGCACCTTCAATTTTTCGGATAATGCCCCCGCGCTTCCGACGCGGACGATATTTTCCACGTCGAAAAAGCGGAACAATTCATAGGAATAAATGCCGATGGAGGGCATACCCATGCCCGACGCCATGACGGACACCCGTTTGCCCCTGTATTCTCCCGTATATCCGTGTATTCCCCTCACGTCGTTGACGAGGGCGGCCTTTTCGAGATAATTTTCAGCGATATACTTAGCGCGAAGGGGGTCGCCCGGCATGAGCACCGTCTTTGCGAAATCCCCTTTTTCCGCGGCGATATGCGGTGTAGCCATACTTTTTCACTCCTTTTTCGTTTCTATTTCTGTTTCTTTTGCGAGCCGCACGATAGCGGACGTTCCCAATCTTTCGCAGCCGAGCGTCAAAAAATCCTCGGCGTCCCGCAGAGAACGGATTCCGCCCGCAGCCTTCATTTTTACCCGACTGCCGATATGCGCGGCAAACAGCCGAATATCCTCTCTCGTCGCACCGCCGGAGGAAAATCCCGTGGAGGTCTTGATAAAATCGGCTTCCGCATCGGTCACGATGCCGCACATGGCTATTTTTTCCGCCTCCGTCAACAGACAGGTTTCGATAATCACTTTAATGATTTTTCCCTCCCCGTGACAAATTTTCGTCAGCTCGCGGACCTCCCGTACCACATACTCTGTATTTCCCTCCTTCAAAGCGCCTACCGCGATGACCATATCGATTTCGTCCGCGCCGTCCGCCAAGGCGTTTTTCGTTTCAAATGCCTTTACATCAGAAGAATTATACCCGTTCGGAAATCCCGCGACGGTACAGATTTTCAGAGAATTTCCCACGTATTCTTTGGCCTGCCGCACGAAACGGGGCGGAATACAGACGCTCGCAACGCCGTAACGGATTCCCTCGTCGCAAAGCGTTTTGATTTGCGGCCAATCCGCTTCCGGTTTCAATAGGGTATGGTCTACTTTTTTTAAAATTTCTTTGATTTCCATGTCTCTGCTCCTTCCGCTTTCGATTCCTCTCTTT
>CAKXBD010000270.1 GCA_934871445.1 uncultured bacterium
TCCATGAGGCCTCTACTTCGTCTGCAAAGACGAAGGACTTTGTCGACGACATCTTAAAGACTGTCGGAGACGGCGTAACGAGCCATGACTTTGAATATGTGACTATTCCCGGCGTCGGACGGCCCTCGGACTATATAGAATCCAAGGAATTTTATAAAGGAAAAATTGTCCTTGTAAAGCGCGGTACCACGAACTTTGAAGATAAAGTCCGCGTAGCTCTGCAACAGATCGGCGCAGCCGGTATTATCATTTATAACAATGTTTCGGGTACGATTTCCATGTCCGTCGGTTCCAATACGGGTGCGGTATGCTCCATTTCCCAAGAAGAGGGCGAAATGTTGGCCGCTGCCGGTTCGGGCGTTCTTCGGGTCAGCAAGGAACAGGTCGCAGGACCGTTTTTGTCCGATTTCTCCTCTTGGGGACCTACCTCGGATTTGAGGATTAAACCGGAAATTACGGCGCACGGCGGCGAAATTCTTTCCGCCGTTCCCGGACAGGACTACGACAGATTATCCGGTACCTCCATGGCTGCTCCCAATCAGGCGGGCGCTACTGCTCTCATTCGCCAATATGTGAAATACAGCGGCACCTTCGGAGAGCTTTCCAATACCGAAATTACGGCGCGCGTGAATCAGCTTATGATGTCCACAGCCGATATTGTCTATAATAAAAACGGGCTCCCTTATGCGGTCAGAAAGCAGGGAGCAGGACTCGTCAATATCAATAAAGCCGCAACGTCTGCAGCCTATCTTACGACATATAATAAGAACGGCGAGACCATGGATAAGACCAAGTTTGAGCTCGGCGACGACAAAGGACGCACCGGCGTCTATGAAATGACTTTTAATATTCATAATATCAGTCAGTCGTCCGTTTCCTATAACGTCGATGCCATCGTCATGACGGAGGGCGTGAGCGAAATTTATACCAGCCACAGCGATCGTACCGTGACGCAGGACGGATATTTGCTTTCCGGAGCTCAGACGACCGTTACGTCCGTTCTCAATGGGCAGCAGAGCGGCAATACGGTGACCGTGGCAGCGGGTAGCTCCGCTACCGTTGCGATAAAAATCGTCCTCTCCGAAGAG
>CAKXBD010000271.1 GCA_934871445.1 uncultured bacterium
TAGTTTGGTCTTAGCTTTAATTATTGCCTATTTCCTCAGCAAGCCGATTGTCGCCAAAAAGGCCTTCCGAATGATTTATTTTATCCCTTATGTCTGTTCGGTCGTCGCGGTGACACTCATGTGGAAATACATGTTCAATACAAACTACGGCATTATCAATCAGATGCTCGGCAGTACGGGCGAAAATGCCATTGATTGGCTGGGCGATTCGAGATACTTTACTTTGGCCGTCATTATTATGAGCGTTTGGTCGGGAATGGGCTTCGGAATCATTTTGTTCACCGCCGCATTGACGGGCGTCAATCAATCGATGGTGGAGGCGTCCAAAATCGACGGGGCTGGCGCGTTCAGACAATTTTGGAATATCGTGCTTCCGTCCATTTCTCCCACCAGCTTTTATCTCCTCGTCATGGGTGTTATCGGTGCGCTGCAATCCTTTGCGACGACGAACGTCCTCGCCTCGGAAGGCGGTCCCAACGGAGACGGTATCACCATTGTATTCTATCTCTATCGAAGGATATTTTCGTATGTCGGCGAAATGGGAACGGCGAGCGCGTCTGCTTGGATTCTCGCGCTTATGATTTTGATTCTTACCGCCATTCAGTTCCTGGTATCCAAAAAGTGGGTGAATTATGACTGACATGACCTTGCAACGCGACGATATGTCCTTAAAAATTAAAAAATCAAAAGCGAAAAGGATTGCGGGAAAAACGTGCGTATATGCGGTTCTTATTTTCTATGCTATCGTCATTATTTTCCCTTTCTCCGTCGTTTTGATTACATCTTTCAAGACCTGGCAGGACGCTTCCGCTTTGAATTTTGAATGGATTCCCGAAGGGGGATTTGTTTTGGACGGTTACAGGCAGGTATTTACTTATCGGGGAAATATGGACGCGGCTTTGCCCACGCTCATCAAAAGTTTTCTCAATACCTTAGTCTATATTCTGCCGCCGACCATCATCGGACTTTTTGCCTCCTCCATTTCGGCGTATGCCTTTGCAAAACTCCGCTTCCGTGCGAAAAACATCATGTATAGCCTGCTTTTGGCTACTATGATGATTCCCGGAACGATTATGATT
>CAKXBD010000272.1:0-242 GCA_934871445.1 uncultured bacterium
CAGCGGCACAGTTGGAAGAAGAACCGGCAGCACGGAATTCAAAACGATTTCCGGTGAAAGCAAACGGAGAAGTACGGTTGCGGTCTGTCGTGTCGAGAAGGATTTCAGGAATACGTCCGATTCCTAATTTAAGGGTTGTCTTCTCTTCAGCCGTCATCTTGTCATCGCCTACCTGGCGTACGATATCATCCAGAGTAGCTGATAATTGTCTGCCCAGGAATATGGACAGAATAGCGGGCGGT
>CAKXBD010000272.1:252-510 GCA_934871445.1 uncultured bacterium
CATCAGAGCTTCGGGGACGTGGCAGATGTTCGTCAATCCGCGACGGGCAGCTTCCTTTTTCCATTGATCTGAATAGCCGTCACCTTCGAATCGGATAGCTTCGGAAGCAATAATGGTTTCTTTCAGAACACGGAAGATGGCTTCATCTTTACCGATTCCTTCTTCCATCAACTTGTCGATAGAGGCTTTGAATTCATTTACCTGGTTTGCCATAGCTGCATTTATGGCACTCATGGCAGCGGCACAGTTGGACGAAGA
>CAKXBD010000272.1:520-1064 GCA_934871445.1 uncultured bacterium
CCCAGACGGTGGCTGTTGCCGGCACTCATGATAGAGGCGCGCAGCAAATTCTGATTCTTATAGACCATCATCAGTACATTCACCAGGAAAGTCAGGAAGAGCATGTTGCCTTTAGGATTCTTGCCGGGTGCAAAAAGATTGATGCCGGTATCAGTGCAGAGTGACCAGTTGTTGTGTTTTCCCGAACCGTTTACACCGCTGTATGGCTTTTCATGCAGCAATACGGCAAAGTTATGCTTACGGGCGATACGTTTCATCAGGTCCATTACTAACTGGTTATGATCGTTGGCAAGGTTGGCATTCTCAAAGATGGGAGCCAGTTCAAACTGGTTGGGTGCAACCTCGTTATGGCGTGTTTTTGCCGGAATACCCAGTTTGTGACATTCTATTTCCAGTTCTTTCATAAAGGCTGTTACCCGTGGCGGAATAGAACCGAAATAGTGGTCTTCCAACTGTTGGTCTTTGGCGGAAGAATGTCCCATTAGCGTGCGTCCGGTCAGGCAAAGGTCGGGGCGGGCGTTGTATAGGGCAGAGTCTACCAGGA
>CAKXBD010000273.1:0-286 GCA_934871445.1 uncultured bacterium
GCTGAAATACTGTGCAAAGCCGTCATTGGGCGCGCCGATGGGGAAGACCATACTGTTCTGGTGCAGCTGCTTTTCATCAGTGTTTTCCGCATCTGCCCAGATGTCCTTTGCCATTCGGAATGCCGCCCAAGCCTTGGGCCAACCCGCATAAAACGCAGCGTGCGTCAGGATTTCCGCAATTTCGCTGCGGGTGATCCCATTTTCTTTTGCCATTGCCAGATGATGACCGAAGGAAGTATCCGTCAGCCCCTGCGCCATCAGCGCTGTCACGGTGATGAGGGAACGG
>CAKXBD010000273.1:296-621 GCA_934871445.1 uncultured bacterium
TCATTGAGCTGCGCGAACTTCGGCGCAAATTTACCAAGTACATCTCTGCCTGCTGTAATTTTCCGCATACCGCGTCACTCCCTATCTGTAAAAATTCGTAAAGATCGGTGTTTCCTTCTGAGGCAAGCCGATCTGCTCCTTACCCAACTGAAAGGACTTCATCATAAACGCCATGTTATGCCCCAGCGTCCGCATGGTCTGCAAGCCCTCAGCATCCTGCGCTACTTCCTCGGCAGATCCGCCGTAGACCATGTTCCAATACTGGCTGGATGCTACCGGCATCCCGGTCATGGTGAAATACTTGTTCAACACATCGAAGGTGGCG
>CAKXBD010000273.1:631-928 GCA_934871445.1 uncultured bacterium
TGCCGAGGGTGCTGAAAAACAGTCGGTCCATGAAGGAGATGGCTCCGCCTGCGGGGGAGGCAAAGTATACCGGGCAGCCGATGACAAAGGCATCTGCCTCTGCCAGCTTTGGCGCGACTTCATTGACCACATCGTCAAACACGCATTTGCCTGTCTGGGCACATTTGCGGCAGGCAATACAACCGCGAATGTCCTTGTTGCCCACATGGAGCAGCTCCACTTCGATGCCCTCGTCCTCCAGGGTGTTTTTCAGTTCGGTCAGGGCGGTATATGTGCAGCCCCTTGGATGGGGACTAC
>CAKXBD010000274.1:0-269 GCA_934871445.1 uncultured bacterium
GAAAACTACATGCCTCTTTCGCTCGACCTGGCACATCGCATCTTGCAAGTGTTGGCCGACATCCGTCGCGAAGGTAAAGAGATGACTTATCTCCGTCCGGACGCCAAGAGTCAGGTAACTATTGAATACGATGATAACGGTACGCCTGTCCGTATCGATACAATTGTAGTTTCTACCCAGCATGATGATTTCATCCAGCCTGCCGACGACAGCGAAGCTGCCCAGCTGAAAGCGGATGAAGAAATGCTTGCCACTATCCGTCAGGATGT
>CAKXBD010000274.1:279-885 GCA_934871445.1 uncultured bacterium
CTTCTATTCATGCAGAGAAAGTACTTGCATTGTTCAATGACCATATCACCTATCATGTTAATCCTACCGGAAAGGTCGTTATCGGCGGACCTCACGGAGATACCGGTCTGACGGGACGCAAGATTATCGTAGATACCTACGGTGGTAAAGGTGCTCACGGTGGTGGCGCTTTCTCCGGTAAGGACCCTAGTAAGGTAGACCGTAGTGCCGCTTATGCAGCCCGCCATATTGCCAAGAACCTGGTGGCAGCCGGTGTGGCTGACGAAATGCTGGTGCAGGTGTCTTATGCTATTGGTGTGGCTCGTCCCATCAATATCTATGTCAATACTTATGGTCGCGGCCATGTAAACATGAGCGATGGTGAGATTGCGAAGAAGATAGATGAACTTTTTGATCTTCGTCCGAAGGCTATTGAAGATCGCCTGAAGCTTCGTAATCCGATTTATCAGGAGACTGCCGCTTATGGCCATCTGGGTCGTGAGCCACAGATTGTTACCAAGCACTTCAAGTCTCGTTACGAAGGTAATAAGGATGTAGAGGTGGAACTCTTCACTTGGGAGAATCTGGATTACGTGGACAAGTTGAAAGCCGCTTTCGGTCTGTAAT
>CAKXBD010000275.1 GCA_934871445.1 uncultured bacterium
TTGGAAATCGGACGCGGACGCGCGCGCGGCGGCGAAAGAAAAGGGCGTAGAGCTCTCCCACGGAGAGAACTCCACCAAAGGACACGTCCTCATCGACTTTTTCGACGCCTTTGTCGAGGACAAGCTCGTTCAGCCGACGATTATTTACGATTATCCCGTAGAAAATTCCCCTCTCGCCAAGCGCAAAGCGGAGGATCCCGCTTTTACCGAGCGTTTCGAGTACTTCATTTGCGGACACGAATACGGCAACGCATTTTCCGAGCTCAACGACCCTATCGACCAAAAACAAAGAATGTTAAAACAGGTAGAGGCCAAGCGCGCCGCAGGAAACAAAGACGCGCAGGTCGACGAGGATTTCATCAACGCGCTCGAATACGGACTTCCCCCGACGGGCGGGCTAGGCATGGGTCTCGACCGTTTCGTCATGCTTTTGACCGACAGCTCCACCATTCGCGACGTCATTCTCTTCCCGACCATGAAACCGAAAAAATAATTCTTGCCATACCCGTCAAATTTTATAGAATTATTCAACAATAATTTTCTTTAATTTGATATACGGTAGTTTTATCGGTTAACTTATTATGCTTTTATTCGCATTTTTATTATTTAAGAAAAATACACAATACGGACATGTTTCGCACACACAAATTTAATAGAATATAGATATACTGCACTCGGTCTCTAATAAGGAGCGTTTATGGATGCAAAGATAACAAAAAAACGTCTGAATATTCTTTTGTCCTATGATTGGATAAAAATCATTCTCGTGGCGGTCGCCATGATAGTATTGTGGAGCCTTGTTTTCACCATGACGGCGACGCGGGTGACGAA
>CAKXBD010000276.1 GCA_934871445.1 uncultured bacterium
GGATTGGAGTGTGGAATTTGTAGATCCTTCGGCCGAGTGGGCGAACGGAAAGACCGCGACGGACTATGTAACGGTAACGCCGACATCGGACGGAGCATTGACGGCAACGGTGGCGAATTTAGGCGAGTTCGGAGCGCAAATCAAAGTGACGGTAACGAGCCGGGATAATAGTGCAGCGTATGCGAGTTGTACGGTAGATTATGCGAAAAGAATAAAAAGCGCGTATTTAGTAGACGGAAGCGGAGCACCTATCGGGCAGAACGGCGAGGATTGGGTGACAGGACTGCATGACAATTTCACGGAAACATATATTCCGCAGTATATGGTCTATACGGTAAATTACACGTATTCGGAATATACGGTAGAAGATACTTTTACGATGACGGCGAGCGCGCAACTGAACGCGGATTTTGAGAGTGGATTGAGGGCGTATGCGGAAGAACATCAGTCAGACGGTGGTGATGAAATGGGGGCAGCGCAAGTACTCAAATATCTGAGCACGGAAGAAAAGAATCCGATCGAGACAGCGAATTTATGGTATTATACGGCGAGTGCGTCGGGATTTTTGAGTTTATTCTATTCGAATTATTCAGCAGTTCCGGATTCAGTGAAAGTATCGGCGTTGAATATGCTTGCGGATTATGTAAAATCGTTGAGCAGCGGGAAAACGGACGCGGTGGAATATGAAGTAACATTCACGGGAACACATTCGACATATACCTTACAGTTTACGCAAGTATTGAACGGAGCGGAGATGACGCATGCAGTAACGGGAGTGGAGCTGAACGAGAACAATATAATTTTATAAAACAAAAGG
>CAKXBD010000277.1 GCA_934871445.1 uncultured bacterium
TGAAGAAGATGCCCGAAAACTTATTCAACTCGCTCTGTGAAAGCTATCAGAAGGAACAGCAGACGCTGCAAACCGAGATAGCCGCATTGGAAATGAAGTTGCAAGACGAGAGCAAAGACCAAGCCGACGTCGAGGAATACATAAGGCGCATAAAGCTGTACGGAAACTGCCCCGAACTTACGAGGGAAATGTGTCTGCAACTGATTGAATTTATTACAATCGACGCAAAGACGGAACGAAACAACCGCTGGCACTCCCCTGCGCCACGTAACATTCATATCTATTACAAACTGATAGATAAGGAACACTCAAAACTAAACGAAAATTAACCGTACATTCCTTTTTGTACGCAATATAAGGAATGCGGGTGCAATTTGGAGCTTGTCATGCTCTGGGACGGGCATGAGTTCGACAAAGACGTGCGCACTTCAAAGGTTGACCGCGGATACACACAATATATGCTTTTTCAATATTCTCATTTTTGCGCGGCGAAAAATCGGTAAGCGGATACATTGTAGTCTTACCGCTCTTAAAATCACGCTCTGTGAACCAGATCTCATCCCGGCGAAGAAGCTCCAGGTCAAGGAGATTTGTATCGTGCGTATTTGCGATCAGCTGGGCATTGCGTACATTGATCTCCGGATCGAGAAACAGGCTTACAATATATCTTACAAGAATGGGGTGAAGACTTCTGTCTATCTCATCAACAAAGAAAGTTATCCCGTTTTGGAACACATGGTACAGGATAGGGGA
>CAKXBD010000278.1 GCA_934871445.1 uncultured bacterium
GTCCATATGGATGAGGCCCTCTTCCTTGAGGGCGTTCAGGTGGTAGTGGACCGTCGCCGTTGAAGCAAGGCCGACGCCTGCGCAGATCTCGCGCACCGAAGGGGGATACCCCTGATTGCGCATGAAATCTGTGATGAAGCGGAGAATTGCTTCTCGCTTGTCTGTTGTTCTGGCCATGCCGGTCGCTCCCTTCGTTTTGTTCAACCAGTATAGCACACTTTGTAAGAAAAATCAAACGTTTGTTTTCATTCTAAGCCTTCAAAGGAAAAGTCTGGAATGTAGTCCTCTGTCGCGCTTGTAAAATCCTGCGTAAAGCCGGATTCAATGCCGAGAAAATCGAGGTAGGAAATGGCTGCGTCGTATTCTTCTTCGGTAATTTTCCGGTTATAAGGCGGCAGCTCCTTCGCTTTTCCCATGGGAACGTACTGACTCATGAGGCTGAACAAAACGTCTCCTTTTGGGAAGGTCTCCGAGAACCAATCGAGAACACCGAGTGTATTGTCGAGTTCTCCCGGGAGCATCAGGTGGCGGACGATGAGGCCGCGCTGCATGATGTCGTCTTCTATGGCGGCGCTTCCGACCTGCCGGTACATTTCCTGTATTGCGGCTTTTGCAGTTTCCACGTAATCGGGCGCGCGGCTTAATTTTACGGCAAGACTTTCATTTGAATATTTCATATCGGGAAGGTAGATATCAATGAGGCCTTCTAATTCCCGGAGCGTTTCGACGCGCTCGTAGCC
>CAKXBD010000279.1 GCA_934871445.1 uncultured bacterium
CGCATGAACTGCGCTATAACTTTATTACTCGGGCAAAAGAAGCAGGGTGCAATTTGGAAGCGGTGATGCTTTGGGCGGGACATTCGTTCGACAAAGACGTAAAGTCTTCCGCCGTGGACAGAGGTTATACGGACTACTCGCAAGAGTATCTCGTGCAGGAAGCGCAAAAAATCAATTATATCCTATAAAGAAAACGCCTTTTTACCCCGCAATTACCCCACAATCTTCCCCACAATCAAAAGGGAGAAAAAAGCCGCAGAAAAAACAAAAACCATATATTGTATTTGATTTGCTCAATCTTATACAATATATGGCATCCGTGGCTGGGGTAGCTGGATTCGAACCAACGAATGACGGAGTCAGAGTCCGTTGCAATACCCCAAAAATTGCCCGAAAACGGGCAAAAAACCCGTAAAATTGCCTGTTTTTTGCCATTTTTTAACTTCTTCTCCCCAATCACTCCCCAATTTTGAGTCAAAACAAACTTAAGACATAAAGGAAAATGACGGGCGGATTTGAAAGAATCCGCCCGCCCCTTCCATTTAAACTTTCAGCCGCCGACACTTGTCGGCGGCGTAATATTGCTTTCTTAATGCATTATTGCTATATGAATAACAAATTTTACGGAAAGGTTAGGTCTTTCAGAGCTGCTAATCAAACAATTCTTTAATTTTCTATTTACTAAAAAGTTATCAATGTGGTCTTTTGGTAAATAAATTTTCGTTCTTCTGTTGACT
>CAKXBD010000280.1:0-399 GCA_934871445.1 uncultured bacterium
CACTACAAGCTTTGACAACTCAAAACAAAGAAAAAACGTATAAAAAACAGGCCGCTGCAATGCGGCTTGTTTTCTGCCTGTTTTACCCCACAATTTACCCCACAAACTACCCCACAATTTTTTGCATAAAAGTTTCCGAACAAAAAATAAGGCACTATATTTTGTGCATGTATCTACAATATTACACAATATATAGCGCCTATGGCTGGGGTAGCTGGATTCGTAAGGAACGGAATAGCGATTGTTCGCCGCAGGCGCAATCGCGTCAGCAACGAATGACGGAGTCAGAGGCGGACTCCATATCTGAAAAAGCATAGATTTTCAGGGAAAAACGCCTTAAAAGCCGCTATTTTGTACCTGTTTTTTTGTCAAATCCCAATCAAGTCCCAAATACAACGG
>CAKXBD010000280.1:409-727 GCA_934871445.1 uncultured bacterium
AACCTCTTAATACTTTATTTAAAAACTTTCTTAAACCTGATTTATCCAAGCCTACGCGATCGATATATCTTTATTTAAGTTCTGCTATTGCTCGCGTAAGCGTAGGATGCGATTTGCCAAGTTCTTTCATGCTCGCCGCAAACGCAATAGCACTATTGTTTTTGACAATTCAATACTTGTTTTACTGTATCGTTTTTAATGAAATATGTTATTGCAGATTATCAAAATCACGCAGGAGATTACCATGCGTGATTTTCTGTCAAATGTCAAGCCTGTCCGGTTGCAAAAGAAATTCAAACAAATCGAGCAATAATATAC
>CAKXBD010000281.1 GCA_934871445.1 uncultured bacterium
TCTTTATCCATATTTACATTCTGAGAAACATTCGTGGTGATGGTTCCATCCAGTGTTGTCTCCGAATACCAGTCCGTCTGAAGATTGCTGACGCTGGTTACCGGCACCTCTGTTACCTTGGATTCTTTCACATGCATAAGCCCTGTGTAGATTCCTCCGGCTGCCAATGCCGCAACCAGTACACCAACGATCACTCTCTTCACCACTTTCATTCTATCACCTCTTTTCCTGCAGCTCACCGTCACGGATCATAACAACCCGTTTGGCATGTGCCGCGATCTCCGGGTCATGTGTGATCATCAGCACAGAAACTCCCTCATCGTTCAGCTTCTGAAACAGTTCCATAACCTGTGCTCCCGATTTCGTATCCAGTGCCCCGGTAGGCTCATCTGCCAGCAAAAGCTTGGGATTGTTTACGATCGCTCTTGCAATAGCCACTCTCTGCATCTGTCCTCCGGAAAGCTGGTTGGGCTTAAAATCCACCCTGTCGGCAAGGCCTACACGCTCCAGAGCTTTTCGCGCACGTTCCCGGCGCTCCTTTTTGGGAACCCTTGCATAATTCAGCGGCAGTTCCACATTTGTCAGCGCACTCTGCCTTGGAAGGAGATGAAAGCTCTGAAATACAAATCCGATCGTTTTCAGACGGATATCTGACATCTCATTCTCTGTACATTTGGCAATATCTTCTC
>CAKXBD010000282.1 GCA_934871445.1 uncultured bacterium
AGGCGGTATTCAGAAGCCCGTCGCCTGCAAGCACGGCATTGCCCGTGCCGAACACTTTATGGTTGGAAGGTTTTCCCCTTCTGAAATCGTCGTTGTCCATCTCGGGCAAATCGTCGTGAATGAGCGAGTAGGTGTGAATAAGTTCAAGCGCAAGCGCGAAATCGAGAACGGCTTCTCTGTCTGCACCAACAAGGTCGGCAGCAGCGAGCATAAGAACGGGCCTCACGCGCTTACCGCCGCTCTTCAAACTGTATTTCAGGCTTTCGTCGAGCACCTGCGGCCTGCATTTAAGCTCGGCATAAAACCTTTCAAGACGCTCTTCGAACAGGGAAAGATACTCCCCGTATTTATCTTTAAACGAATACAATGTATGTCAGCTCCTCGTTGCGGAAAGATATGTATTATACATAAGCATTGTTATGGTCATCGGACCCACGCCGCCGGGCACGGGCGAGATCCATCCGGCTTTTTCCTTCACGTGCTCAAAATCCACGTCGCCGCAGAGCTTTCCGTCCACCCGGTTGATGCCCACGTCCAGCACCGCTGCGCCTTCCTTGACCATATCGGCGGTCACGAACCGGGGCTTGCCCACCGCCGCCACCAGAATATCCGCCCGGCGGGTATGCTCCGCCAGAT
>CAKXBD010000283.1:0-302 GCA_934871445.1 uncultured bacterium
AAACCCGCTTCCGCCGGTAACCAAAATTGTTTCCATAGATTTATTATTACCTCCGAAAAATTCGCTTTTATTGTTGTATCTGAGACAAAAAACACATAAACTCTTTGAAAGCCCGCTTTTATTATAGGCCGTATGCAACAGGGCGCGGAAATACTCGTAAATGCTTCGCACTTCCGTATTTCCGCTTCTATTATAGCATATCAAAAAACGGAAAGATATATGTATTTCTATCAAATATCTATAAAATCCGATATAATTTTCCGCTTTTTCCCTTCCGGTGCTTTTGTCCGTCATCTCTGCGA
>CAKXBD010000283.1:312-632 GCA_934871445.1 uncultured bacterium
TCTGCGAAAGCTGAAAATTTTATCCGACAATTTTGCAGCGCGCAATATTCCTTACAGCCACTTATTCGCCGTCCTCATGGACTTCTTCCGCGTCTACTTTTTTGGAACGAATTTTCAGGACTTTCTGTTTCGTCGCTTTTACCACCTTGATTTCTAAAAATTTGAAGCGCAGGATTTCTCCGACGGAAGGAATACCGCCATACTTTTCGGTCACCCAACCTCCCACGGTATTCGACTCAAAGTCGTCCTCGTCCGTTTTAAGGCCGTAGAGGTCAAAAAATTCTTCAAGGTCGCACTTTCCGTCAACCCAATATTCGTCC
>CAKXBD010000284.1 GCA_934871445.1 uncultured bacterium
CTCCCAACCCTACACGCAACTTCTTGTGCGTGTAATACATCACCAATACCTGAATATTCTCCCCCCCTGACAAGGTTTCCCCCCAGAAATTATTCCAATTAGTATTCATCTGCCAGTAAAGAGAGAACTGCTTGTAATTAAAGGATGCTTCAGCATTACAATACCAGTTTGTATAAGTATGAGAATATGTATTACCATGACTCATATAATGGTTTACTCCACCGGTAAACGAGAACTGTAGCATATCCTTAATAGGGCCAACACGCAAAGTCAGACGCCCTGATAATTTCTGCCAATCCTTTTGATTGTCCCATGTCTGTACAATCTTGTCACCGTCCTGATACTTCTCGTCCATAATGGCATTCGGCTGATAATCATACGCCCCCCAAAGATTAGAATAAAATATACCTTTCTGCCATTCGTATGTCAACTCTGTGTGATAACGCAAATAGGCTTTCAAGTTCGGATTGCCTCGTCTGATTTGCAACGAATCCACAATCTGTTCTACTGCACTTAAATCCCCCAATGACGGAGAAGCATTACTGATATCGGATTTCCAACGGACGATTGAATTTCCCGGCAACTTATAATGC
>CAKXBD010000285.1 GCA_934871445.1 uncultured bacterium
TTTCCACCGCCTTTCTACGCAATGCAAAAGGGAACGCAGAACGCGTTCCCTTTTCTGTTCAGTCTTTGATATAGTTTCTAAATACTTCCATCATCTCGTCGGAGACGACGTGTTCGATGCGGCAGGCGTTTTCTTCGGCAAGTCCAGGCTTTGCTCCGAGCTTCATAAGCGCCTTTGTGAGCGTCTGATGCCGCTCGTAAATGCCCTCTGCCTTTTTCCTGCCCGCGTCGGTGAAACTGAGATTTCCCGTATCGCGGTCTATGTGGATATACCCTTTCTTTTCAAGGAGATTGACGCCGCGCGAAACGCTCGATTTTGCAAGACCGAGTTCGTCGCGCACATCTACGGCGCGCACGTTCGGCTGCCCTTTATGCAACAAAAGAATGGTCTCCAGATACATTTCTTCCGACTCTCTCGTCCTTTTGATAGCCATGCGCACACCTCATCATATCATTTACGATATTTATTATACTGTTTTCTACGGCAAAAGTAAAGGGAAAACGCGGAGCGTTAACA
>CAKXBD010000286.1 GCA_934871445.1 uncultured bacterium
TTATTATATCGGGTATAGTTCTCTCGCGTGCACCGATTTGTATATTTCTCCAAATATCGATTTCTCCGCTTCGTTTGCTATACCCAAACATGGCAGCGTCCGCGAAAATTTCCACCCACAAATTTTGTATAACATCTTCTCTCGAGGTTTTGTTTGTCTGAAAATCTGATACAATTGAGTTCCATTTTTCAATTAAAGTCATAATTTACCCCTTTCCGACATTATAACACAAATTTCATTCGTTTTCAAGCTTCGGTTCGAATTAAAAAGAAAAAAACAAACCGCATCAACTTTTAAACTGTTCGGGTTAGGTTTTTTTGGTGGAGATGATCAGGGCTTGCGCCAAAGGCGCAAAACTCTCGCGGTGCTCGAGTACGAACAGCCGAGGCAAAGCCTCGCCGGTTCAATTCTTCGCAAACCCGACCAATAAAAAAACCGCCTCTGAAAGGCGGTTTTTTTATTGGTGGAACTGAAAGCCGCAAAAACGCACACTGTATTATAT
>CAKXBD010000287.1 GCA_934871445.1 uncultured bacterium
GCATTAGCTACAATCGATGGCATTGTAGATGATAATGGCTTTGCAACAGTTAAAGTGTTCAGTGAGGCTTTGAGCCTAAATGATGTAATTCCTATTTGTCCAGATGATGGAAAAAAATATTTTGATTTAATCAAAAATGTCCATTTTAGGGTTTACTATTTTATTTATAATAGGTATGATTATTACAAAGGCCGTATATCTTCATTAGAACTAAAGAATGTTCAGACGATTGCAGAAAATGCTAGTGGTGTCCGATTATATAGAAATGGATTTAGAGTTTTGCCCTATGGAGAACCCCTTGATGATTGGCTGGCTCTTGATAAACGGTGGAATGTTCAGAGCGGCGTTAATGCTCCGTTAGGAAATAAAAATTTCTTTGGTTTTGTTGAAATAATTGATCCTCAAGGTGTTCAGTATGAGGAAACAGCTAGTAGAGAAGGTTTAATTGACAACAACTCTTTCGTTCAACTAAAGGCATATCTACACTTAGCTCTTAGAGGG